>NZ_JBXWRL010000079.1:0-11910 GCF_059612885.1 Ruegeria sp. YKSD179
GGCAAGTTGCAGAGACTTACGGTCCCGGCGTTATTCGCAACCGGCGAACTTGATCCAAATTCCACTCCGGCAATGTCCGCGGCAATGGCCAAGGCGGCACCACTAGGCACATACGTCAGCTTGGATGGCGAACGCCATGTTATGACGTTTGACGCACCCGACAGGGTCAATAACGTGCTTCGAGAATTTTGGAAGGATCAACAGATGCCTCAGTTCGATCCACGCGAGTTTCGTCGAGCCCTTGGCACATTCGTAACTGGGGTCACGGTCGTCACAACGGAATCTGAAACCGGAGAGAAACGCGGTTTCACAGCCAACAGCTTTACCTCGGTCTCTCTTGATCCGCCCTTGGTATTAGTCTGCCTCAGCAAAACTTCTTCTAGCCTCGAAATATTCGAACAGGCGACATCCTATGTTATCAACGTTTTGACTGAGGATCAGAAGCACATCTCAAACCAGTTTGCTTCTAAAGTGCCGGACAAGTTTTCAGGAATCGAAACCCGCCGGGAAACAACCGCCAGTCCAGTGATCGCGGATACAGCTGCGTGGTTCGATTGTGTACCACACAACGTGGTGGACGCAGGCGACCACATTGTCCTGATCGGTAAAGTACAGGCGTTTGGAGGCAATCAAGGAAATCCGCTGGTTTACCATAAAGGCGGCTATATCACCTTTGGCTTGGCACAAGAGGCAATCACGGCATCCGAAAACACCCAACATGCAAACACTGTTGGCATCCTGCTTGAGCAAAATGAGCATCTTTACTTTGAGATGAGTGCCGATGGCGGTCTTATGTTGCCGACGGCGCCTCGTCTTGGTGGTTCCAGCGGGTTGCAAGCCAAGCTCAAAATGCGCGGCCTTGAAGTATTAGTAGGTTTTGTTTTTGCCGTTTTCGAGGACAACACAACCGATCAAACGGCAATCTACTACCGCGGTTCTGCCGCTGGAAAACTAACTGACGGCAACGGCAGATGGATTCCAATCGATTCCATAGATCAAGGCAAGATAAGTGACATGGCTGTACGCAGTATGGTGAAACGCTTTATCGCGGAACACCGACAGGACGCGTTCGGCGTATATTTTGGCGACTCTGACGTGGGCAGAGTAGGCGCGCTTCAACGATCGATGCAAAGCGGGGGATAAGCATATGAAGTTTTCGCTGTTCGTGCACATGGAGCGCAATGATCCAGCCAAGCCGCACTCAGAGCTGCTGGACGAACTAGTCGAACTGGTAGAAATTGCAGAAGCCGGTGGGTTTGAAATCGCTTGGGTTGGTGAGCATCACGGCATGGAATTCACCATCGCACCCAACCCATTTATCTACATCACTCATTTGGCGCAAAAAACAACAACCATTCGTCTTGGCACCGGCACTGTCGTCGCGCCATTTTGGCATCCTCTTAAACTCGCAGGTGAGGCTGGGTTGACCGATATTATCACCGATGGGCGGCTGGAACTAGGTATCGCGCGCGGGGCTTACCAGTTTGAGTTTGACCGCTTATGTGATGGAATGCCAGGTCCCGAAGGCGGCGCTCATCTTCGTGAGATTATCCCGGCAATCAAAGGCCTTTGGTCAAAAAATTATACCCACAAAGGTGAAATATGGAACTTCCCCGAAACCACACCTAGCCCTCTGCCATTGCAACAACCGCACCCACCTATTTGGGTTGCCGCTCGGGATATATCCAGCCACGAATTTGCCGTGGAAAACGACTGCAATGTAATGATCACGCCGCTTTGGAAAGGCGACGAAGAAGTCGATGACTTGATGCGAAAGTACAACGAAGCTTTGGCGAAGAATCCGGGAAAACTCCGGCGCGAAGTAATGTTGTGCAAACACACCCACATGGTCGAAAATGAGCGAGAGGCGCAGGACGCAGCAAAACAATTTAACAAGTATTTCAACTACTTTGGCGCTTGGTTCATGAATAAGCGACCTATTCAAGACGGGTTCATCGAACCACTTAGCGAGGAAGAGCTGGCCGCCAACCCAATGTACGCCCCAGACGTGATGCGCCGCGATTTGCTGATCGGCACGCCCGAAGAAGTAATTACGAGACTAAGACTCTACGAATCCTGGGGGGTAGATCAGTTCAGTTATTGGATCGACAATGGCTATCCGCACGAAGAGAAAAAGAAATCTCTCATAAGGTTTATCGAACACATCGTTCCAGTGATGTCTGGTGACCCCGCTCGAAAGGCCAGCTGAATGGGAGACTTTCCGGTTTTTCGAAACTACATTGACGGCTCTTTTGTCGAAGGTAGTTCCACTTTTGAAAGCATAAACCCGTCAACAGGTGAAACATGGGCCATCATGCCTGCAGCTGGTGCCGCAGACACAGCCCGCGCGGTCGAGGCGGCTAACCGCGCCTTTCTGTCGCGTGAATGGGCTGGCTTGACACCCACTGCACGAGGAAAGCTGCTGTACCGACTAGCGGATTTATTGGCAGAAAATGCGCAGGACTTAGCCGAGATTGAAACCATCGACACGGGTAAAATCATCCGGGAAACGAAGGGTCAGGTCGGCTATACCGCCGACTATGTGCGTTACTTTGCGGGCCTTGCGGACAAGATCGAAGGCAGCCATTTACCAATCGACAAGGAAGAACTTGAAGTCTATTTACGCCGCGAACCAATCGGGGTCGTGGCAGCTGTCGTTCCGTGGAACTCACAGTTATTTTTGGCAGCCGTCAAATTCGGCCCTGCACTGGCGGCAGGATGCACCATTGTGCTGAAAGCGTCTGAAGATGCACCGGGGCCGCTGCTGAAATTTGCAGAACTTGTAGACGAAGCGGGTTTTCCACCTGGAGTTTTCAACGTGATAACGGGTTTTGGCGAAGAATGCGGACAAGTGCTGACATCGCATCCTGACGTTGCACGCATTGCTTTTACAGGCGGCCCTGGTACCGCAAGGCAAATCGTTCAAAACTCGGCAGAAAACCTTGCATACACCACGCTAGAGCTTGGCGGGAAATCGCCTGTCATAGTTTTCGACGATGTAAACTTGGATTCCATGATCAATGGTGTTGTGGCAGGAATTTTTGGCGCCGCCGGGCAAAGCTGCGTTGCCGGGTCGCGTCTTTTAGTTCAGCGTCGAGTGAAGGACGAATTAATTGGCCGACTCAAAGCCAAGGCTGAGGATATCCTGATCGGTGACCCATCGGATCCGGCTACGGAATACGGTCCTTTGGCGACCAAGGCACAAATCGACAAAGTTGAACGTGTCGTCGAGAGCAGTATCGCTGCGGGCGCGATACTGATAACTGGTGGAGCACGCCCTGAAGGATATCAGGGAAAACAATACTACCTGCCAACTATACTGGACTGTTCAAATGTGAAGGATGCGGACTCGGTTACCGAGGAATTGTTTGGTCCGGTACTTAGCGTTCTTACCTTCGATACCGAAGATGAAGCCATCGCAATGGCCAATTCAACCAATTTCGGATTGGCAGGAGGCGTCTTTACAAACAACCTATCCCGGGCTCACCGCATGATCCGCGCAGTACGAAGTGGCATTATTTGGGTTAACACTTACCGCGTCGTTTCGCCGATTGCACCCTTCGGCGGGTTCGGGGAAAGCGGTCTGGGTCGCGAGGGAGGAATGGAGAGCGTTCTGGATTATACACGCGCTAAAAGTGTCTGGATAAATACCTCTGACGCACCCATCCCCGATCCATTTAAGATGAGATGAACGACCCGCGGAGGTGGTCCCTGTTATTTAGAGTTGCTTCTTCAACCTTGCTTGTGGTCTTTCAAGGCAATAACTGAGCGAGACGCCAGCAGTTTCCTTAGGCTTCAAAGGTGAAGATCACAAATGGCCAAATTTCTGAATCTTGCAATCCAGCCTTCGGTCATGCGACGCGCAGGTCGCATAGCCTTAATAATTGGCAGCGTATTTTTCTTGATCAACTATGCAGATAAATTGATCGCAGGCACGATTACGCGTCCGGAAATAATAAAGGCAATGGTCAGCTACTGCGTGCCCTACTGCGTTTCAACTTATTCGTCGGTTATGGCGGTCATCGAAAGCGAGTCGGCATAACATTTGCTACAATTGTGAACCCCGAACCATCCTCAACTGACTCAACGCAATCTCCTAGGGCATACATTGAAGAAGGTAATATGCGCGATGACACGTCAAAGCGTTCGTCAGCACATAGCAAATTCAATCTCAACCTTTGTGACCTGCAACCATCGAATTGCAATTCGATGGCTGGGTTTTTACCATGTTTAATGGTCGCTTGATTATTGCTCTCCTAAATCAACCGCCAATTTCGAGACGGGTCTAGTACCCTCAACCAGCCCAATATCCGAGAGGAACGCTTCGAACCGTTCATAGCGACCTTCGTCCAGGGCCTCAGGACGTAGAGCAAACCTTGGCAACGTGTCGATCCAAGCCTTTGCGTTCAAATCGTCATTCAACTCCGCAGCGTAGTTTTTGAAGACGCTCCAACTTTCGATCGGGTTGTTGACAATGAACTGAGTGGCCAATTGGGTAGCACCCAAAAACCGACGAACCAAATCTGAATCCATTCGATCAGCGTTCGCCACATAAATCAATTCATCGTAGGTCGGCACTCCCTCTTCCTCTACGTAAAAACACCTCCCTTCGACGCCTTCTATTTTCATCTGATTTAGTTCAAAGTTCCGGTAGGCTCCGATTACGGCATCGACCTGACCGGACATAACCGACGACCCCAGCGAGAAATTTACATTCACAAGTTCGATCTCATCCAGGCTGACGCCATTTCGCTTCAATATGGTTGTCAACAATGCTTCTTCGAAACCAGAAACCGAAAATCCTATTTTGCCGCCCTTTAGGTCTGAAACTTGCTTTACTGATCCGTCTTTCAGAACCAGTAGACAGTTTAGAGGAGTGGCTATCAGAGTACCTACTCGGACCAGAGGCAAACCTTCTGCCACCTGCAGGTGATGATTAGGTTGATAACTGACCGCTAAATCTGCTTTCCCTGCAGCAACCAACTTGGCGGGCGCTGATGGATCTGCCGGAGGAATGATTTCAATATCCAACCCTGCATTGGAAAAATACCCAAGTTCCTGAGCGACAATGATGGGTCCGTGGTCAGGGTTTACAAACCAGTCAAGTAGAATGGTCATCTTGTCAGTTGCCCACACAGGTGTCGGCAGGACGAGGGCCGCGCACATTATCAGATGTTTCACAATTGGTTTCCTTGTTCACAAAAGCTAACAAAGTAGCTCATCAGGACATTTCGGAGATCTGCCGACGTTCTTTACCCTGACAAAACACAGGCCAGACGACTTAGAATTGCCGGTGTTTTCAAATTTATCATTTGCAGCAAATCTTATGGACGACACGCCCAGAATCTCTTCGACTTATGTCAGAACGAGCGAGGGAAACCAGCGGTGGGGTCCACCTTGAAACTGTTTCCTACGCCGGTTCTAACCGGTTCAGGTTCAATGGGTTCGCGTAAACGTCTCAGCCGAAATTTGGCACCCCAACAGTAAGCCGGGAAATAGTGAAGTTGGCCGCGACATGTCAATCAGTTTTCATTCGGGATGATCCCCAAAGGTCGTGTTTTGCGTTTGCCCACACACAATGATGGTTACTGATTGAGATGATCATTACCGATACAATCGCCGTTGCAAAGCCGATTTTCCAGCATCCAATTGGTTAGAATTCGGACCACTCCGTTCCGTTAAGCCAAATAACGACGTATCGCTGCACGGCTACCGTTTTTAACAATCTCGTCTAACCAAACTTTGAACTGAGCCGCAAAGCGCTCGTCGTGACCAATTTCGCCGTAAAGGTTGGCTTTTCCAATCCACGCCTGCGCTCCCTCATGCGCTGCGAGGGCGGCACCTTTCAATTCGTTCCAGATCGGATCGTTCGGGGAAATCTCGGTCCCATCTTCGCGAAGGCCAGTGCACATCCGGCACCAAAGCGCTTGTGACAATGCCAAGCCAGAGATAGGCGTCCCAGCGTTTATAGCATCACGCAGCGACGGCAGCAAAAACCCCGGATGCCGGGAAGACCCGTCAAAAGCTACTCTGCGGGTTGTGTCGTGGATCGCAGTATTGGAGAACCGCCTCTTTACCAAAGCAAGATAGTCGACTGGGCTAGCCCCTGGAACAGCCTGAACAAGAGGCACAATTTCTTCAACCTGAACCTTCTGGAAGAACTCCGAGATATCTGGATCCTGCATGCAGGATGAAATTGTCGGTGCACTCAGGATCTCTCCCACATTTGCAAGAAGCTGATGACCGCCGTTTAATATACGCAGTTTCATCACCTCATAGGCGTGAACGTTTTTCGTTATTGTTACGCCAACATTTTCAAACGGGGGTCGATCTCCACAGAAATTGTCTTCAATCACCCATTGCCGAAAGTTCTCATGCGTTACAGGTGCGAGATCATTGATGCCTAGTTCCATAGCTTGTTCGACCACCTGATCCGTTGTGGCCGGCACAATGCAATCCACCATCGAATTTGGAAAAGCTCCGTATCGATCAATCCAATCAGCCAATCCCGGGTCAGATAGCCCTGCCAACCCAACAACGCAGTTTCGCAGGATCGCGCCATTGCTTTGCAGGTTGTCGCAACTAAGAACCGTGAAGGGTTTCAGCCCGGCCGACCTGCGCCGTGCAAGTGCCGCCACAATTGCGCCGAATGCCGTGCCTGGATGGTCGGGATTTTGAGCATCACGGAGTATTTCTTCGTGATGAATATCGAATTCTGAAGAATTCGCGTCGAGGTAGTACCCGCCTTCGGTCACAGTAAGTGACACAATGCGGATGGCCGGTTCGGCCATTTGCCGGATCAGCGACGAATTGTCAGACTCGATTGGAAGATAGCCGATCATAGGGCCGATAACTTCGGCAGATGTTCCGGATGGGTCCAATTCAATCAGTGTCGTGAGACAGTCTTGCGCCAATAACCTCTCACGCATTGCTGCGTCATAGGCTCGAACCCCTGCCCCTATGATCGCCCAATCCTTTGCCACGCCTTGCTGCATGAGTTGGTGGATATACCAAGCCTGATGCGCACGGTGGAAATTCCCAAGGCCGATATGAACGATGCCAGGCTTCAAATCCTCGCGCCGGTACTTCGGTGTTTTGACGTGCGCGGGCAAATCATTTAATCGGTCGCACCGCAATTTTACCGGTGCATTCGCCTTTGCTGTTGGGTTCATCAGCTCATCCAATTTCCACCGTCGACATTGTAGGTTTGAGCCACGATGTACTCAGCTTCATCAGATGCCAGGAAAACGGCCATCCCCGTCAGATCCTCAGCGCGCCCCATGCGGCCATAGGGTACCGCTGACGCGACTTCGCGCCTTTTTTGCCCGCGTTCTTTACCCTCATATTTTGCGAAAAAGGCATCGACACCATCCCAGTGTTCGCCGTCGACAACCCCTGGCGCGATGGCGTTCACGTTGATCCCATGCGGTATTAGATTCAATCCCGCTGACTGCGTCAGCGAAATGACAGCCGCTTTGCTGGCACAATACACTGCCACCAATGGTTCACCACGACGTCCGGCTTGCGAAGCCATGTTGATGATCCTGCCTTTGGTTCCATTTTCGATCATGTGCCGGGCAACGGCCTGAAGCGTGAACAGAGTTCCGGCGACATTGATTTCAAATACCCTATTGTAATCCTGTCTTTCGATTTCAGTGATCGGAGCGGCTGAAAAAATCGCAGCATTGTTAATTAAGATTTCAATTGGGCCAAAATGCGAAGAAACCTCAGAAATTGCGTTATCGATACTGCTTTGTTCGCGGACGTCCATTTCTACAGCCATTGCTGAAGACCCTATTTCTGACGCAGATTCCTGCGCACGTGCGACGTCGACATCTGCCAATGCTACACGCGCACCTTCTGAGGCGTAGGCCTCGGCGAAGGCTAGTCCAATACCGCGGGCAGCACCTGTTATGAGTGCCGTTTTGCCAGCCAACCGTTTCATTCGATTCGCAAGCCTTTCGCGTCGAAACGATGAATCACATCCGCACGCGGCGTCAGCTGGATACGGTCACCATGTCGGAAACCGACCTCACCATCAGCTCTCACAGTGATAGTTTCCGCCAAGCCTGTTTCGTGAATATGAAAGAAAGTATCTGACCCAAGATGTTCGGAAACGCCTACTACGCCATTCCAAGTTCCTTCATTTTCGGAAACAGCGATGTGTTCAGGTCGTACGCCGATGGTGTGCGCTCCATGTTTTTCGGCCTCTTCGCCTTCGATGAAGTTCATCCGGGGCGAGCCAATAAAACCCGCTACGAAAAGGTTACGCGGCGTACGGTAAAGTTCCAAAGGGCTGCCGACTTGTTCGATTACACCTGCCTGAAGCACAACAATCTTGTCAGCCATGGTCATTGCTTCGACCTGGTCGTGGGTGACATATATCATGGTCGTCGCAAGACGTTCGTGAAGCTCGCTGATTTCCAGCCTCATACCAACGCGTAAAGCCGCGTCGAGGTTCGACAAAGGTTCATCAAAAAGGAACGCTGCGGGTTCCCGGACAATTGCTCGGCCAATTGCAACCCTCTGGCGCTGACCGCCAGACAATTGCCCGGGTCGGCGATCCAGATAGTCGGTCAGGTTCAGAACACTTGCAGCTCCTTCGACGCGACGGTCGATCTCAGCCTGATCCAGCTTTGCCATACGCAACGGAAACGCAATGTTCTTGCGCACGGTCATATGCGGATAAAGCGCATAGGACTGGAACACCATCGCCAACCCTCGTTTCGCGGGCGGTACGTCCGTTGCATCCGATCCATCAATCTCGATCGAGCCTGAGGTGATGTCTTCCAACCCTGCGATCAAGCGTAACAAGGTGGACTTGCCGCAACCCGAAGGGCCAACAAAAACTGTGAACTCGCCATCTTCGATTGTCAGATCCAGAGGGGGAATGACCTCGACGTCGCCGAAGCTTTTCGTCACGGACTTGAGTTGAATGCGTCCCATTTGTCTCGTTCCTTATTTCACAGCGCCGAAGGTCAAGCCGCGGACAAGTTGTTTCTGACTGAACCAGCCAAGGATTAGAATTGGTGCAATCGCCATGGTCGATGCCGCGCTAAGTTTCGCAAAGAACAGACCTTCTGGGCTGGAATAGCTGGCGATGAACGCGGTCAACGGGGCCGCGTCCACGGCGGTAAGGTTCAGGGTCCAAAACGCCTCGTTCCAAGCCAGAATGAAGTTCAGCAATACAGTTGATGCTATGCCAGGTACCGCCATAGGTGTCAGTATGTGAAGGATCTCTTCCTTCAGTGTCGCCCCATCCATCCGCGCGGCCTCCAGAATCTCTCCGGGGATTTCGCGGAAGTAGGTGTAAAGCATCCAAACGATGATAGGCAGGTTAATCAGCATCAACACAACAACCAGACCGCCGCGCGTGTCCAAAAGACCCAACCGAATAAACAGAAGGTAAATCGGGTAAAGCACGCCAACCGCTGGTAACATTTTCGTCGAAAGCATCCACAGCAGAATGTCTTTGGTGCGTTTGGATGGCACAAAGGCCATTGCCCATGCGGCGGGCACTGCGACAATAACACCCAATAGGGTCGACCCACCCGCAATTATTACCGAGTTCCAAAGGAAACGCATGTAATCTGAACGCTCCTGCACGATGGCATAGTTTTCCAAGGTCCAGTTAAAGTTAAGAAACAGTGGCGGGCTTGCGATTGCCTGTGCCTCAGTCTTGAAACTGGTCAGGATCGTCCAAAGGATCGGGAAAAATATCAGCAGACCAACTGCCCAAGCTAGGGCGGTGTTAAACGATTTGCGACGTGTCGTGACTGCGCGGGCCATGATTTTCTCTCCTCACGCGTCCAGGTTCTTGCCGACGATGCGCATCAGGAAGATGGCTACGATATTGGCAAGGATGATGGCGTAAACACCGCCGGCTGAACCGAGACCCACATTTTGACTTTCCAGCACACGTTGGAAAATCAGGTAGGTCAGCGTCCGAGTTCCGAAAGCACCACCTGTGGTTACGAAAATCTCGGCAAATATCGACAACAGGAATATTGTCTGTATCAAGATCACAATAGTGATCGCGCGGCTCAGGTGCGGCAAGATGATATGATAAAATCGCTTCAGCGGCGGGGCTCCGTCCATCTCGGCAGCCTCAAGCTGTTCGCTGTCCAAAGACTGTATTGCGGTTAGAAGGATCAGAGTCGCAAAGGGTAACCATTGCCAAGAAACGATCATGACTATCGAAGTCATCGAAGCTTCGGACAGCCAAGAGATCGGCTCTGCTCCAAAGAACCGCCATAGATGGGCAAGCAGGCCGTTTACCGGATCCATAAACATGTTCTTCCAAACAAGCGCAGACACGGTTGGCATTACAAAGAACGGGGCGATGACCAGAATGCGAACAACACCCTGCCCCCACATCGGTTGATCCAGCAGCATAGCCATCAAAACGCCGAGTACGACAGTGATCACAAGAACACCGCCGACGATTACCAAAGTAGCTTGTACTGCAGGCCAGAATGCGCTGGACGAGACAAAACGAATATAGTTGTCAAATCCGACCCATCCTAAATCACCGCCGCGCAGCGGCAGGTATTTCTTGAAGGAAAAATACAGCGTCATCGTCAGGGGCACGAGCATCCAGCCAAGCAGCAGGACCACTGCGGGTGCCATCATCAGGCGTGCAACGGATCGGGAATGTTGAGTAGCCATGACGCAAAACCTCTCTGTTCAAGCCAATTGCAGCCTGCGAGAAAAATTCAATTTGTGAAAGAAGGCCGCGGGGGGCAGTCCCCTGCCCACCCGCTTTGGGAGTGTGCCTTAGTAACCTGCGGCTTCCATCTCTTCAGCTGTAAAGGCCTGCGCTTTAGCAAGAGCTTCATCTACCGTTTGCTGGCCCGCATAGACCGCCGAGAACTCCTGACTCACCTGTGTGGCGATGCCTGCAAATTCTGGGATCGCCACGAACTGGATGCCAGTGTACGGCGTCGGCTGCGCGCAGCAATTCTGCGGGTCAGCGGCAAGGATTGACTTTAGCGTCATCTGCGCAAAGGGAATATCCTTGTAATTGTCGTTTTCATACAAAGATGTCCGAGCGCCCGGAGGTACGTTGGCCCAGCCTTCGTTCTCGGCCACTAACTCGATGTAATCCTTCGACGTTGCCCATTCTATGAATTGCTTGGCTGCATCCTCTTGCTGAGTACCCGCCGGGATGGCAAGCGCCCACGCCCACAACCAGTTGGCACGTTTGTCGACGCCTTCAGAATTTGGAGCCAGCGCAAAGCCAACTTTGTCCGCTACAGTCGAATCATTCGGGTTAGTCACGAAAGACGCCGCAACGGTCGCGTCGATCCACATACCGCACTTGCCCTGCTGAAATAGCGATAGGTTTTCATTGAAACCGTTGGTTGCATAACCCGCCGGTCCGGATTCACCCATCATGTCCACGAAGAACGTAAGTGCCTCTTTCCATTCGGGCTGATCAAACTGGGGCTTCCAGTTCTCGTCAAACCAGCGTGCTCCGAAAGAGTTCCCGGTTACGGTGATAAAAGCACCACCTTCGCCCCAACCAGCCTTGCCGCGAAGGCAGATACCGTTGATATCATTGTCCCGGTCTGTCATTGCGGCCGCTGCTTCGCGGATGAATTGCCATGTCGGCGCTTCAGGCATTTCCAGACCGGCTTTTTCCATCAGGTCGGTGCGGTACATGATCATTGAGCTTTCACCATAAAAAGGTGCTGCATAGAGCGTACCTTCGTGGCTTAGACCACCTGCCATTGCTGGCAGAAGATCCCCAACATCATATTCTGCGGACATGCCATCCAAGGGAACGAGCCAATCGTTCGCACCCCAAATCGGTGTCTCGTACATACCGATTGTCATGATGTCGAACTGACCGCCTTTGGTCGTGATGTCAGTGGTCACGCGCTGACGCAGCACGTTTTCTTCTAGTGT
>NZ_JBXWRL010000080.1:0-11402 GCF_059612885.1 Ruegeria sp. YKSD179
ACATCTCCTCGCCTTCAGCTCGTTGCCTCGGGCGCAAGATGCGGAATTTTACTCCGCGACAGTCAGATTATCCGACCGATTCTGCTGTCCAGTTTCTCTCCGGGATTCTCAGTACGCCCTGGTACTGTCAGTCGCATCCTGCCGCTCGCCTGGCTTGCCCCAGACATTGCCAAGGCAATCTTGGAAGGGCACCAGCCCTCAGCTCTCACTGCCAGGCACCTGCGTGGAATCTCCCATCTCCCGTTGGATTGGGAAGATCAGCGCCGGATTCTCGGCTTCCCCAGAACCTGAAAAGCAGGGCCTTCCGGGCCAAGATATCACGCGGAATTCGCCTCCAGAGACATTCACCAGGTTGTCGACGAATTGCCCGGACACAGAGACGATACCGGCACACTCGACAGCCTCAATGCCCTGCAGGGCGCTGAAATATAAAGACATTATCTTGCGCACAAATATCAGATTGTTCTCTGAGGTGAGAATGGTGGGCGACCCTGGAATCGAACCAGGCGTGCGTCTCCGCGAGGGAGTTACAGTCCCCTGCCACACCTTGCGGCCTGTCGCCCACGATCAGGCGTTGCACCTGACGTGGAGGCGTGATTACTAGCGCGCCTAAGAAGCGTCAACAGGAAAATTCCGCTGAGACGCATGAAACGTATTTCCCGGCCCGGAGGCCCAGAAATGAAGAAACCCAAATGGGTAGTCGAGAAGGAACAGGCACGAAAGGCCGCCGCCTCAGAAACTGTCTGGTTGTTCGGATTGCACGCCGTGCGTGATGCCCTAATGAATCCAAAGCGCCAGAAACTGCGCCTGATCGTGACTCGGAACGCGCGGGACAAGCTGACTGAGGCAATTGCGATCGCCGGCATCGATGCAGAAATGGCTGATCCTCGCAAGTTCACTGCGCCGATTGATCCGGCATCGGTACATCAAGGTGCGGCACTCGAAGTTAAACCCTTGGATTGGGGAGGGCTGGCTGAAAACTGTATTGGCCAAGAAACCCCCCGGGTATTGCTATTGGATCGTGTAACAGACCCGCACAATGTCGGCGCAATATTGCGTTCAGCCGAAGTGCTGGGGGCCAGCGCTGTTATCGGGACGCGTCACCATTCTGCTCCTGAAACGGGGGCGTTGGCGAAAACTGCCAGTGGAGCGTTAGAGCGGCAACCCTACTTACGGGTACGCAACCTTGCTGACGCAATTGTGGAATTGCAGGAAATGGGTTTTTTTGTGTTGGGGTTAGACGGAGAAGCCGAACAGACAATCGAGGCGGCCTTGGAAGGAAAACGCGACCTTCCCATCGCGCTTGTATTAGGTGCCGAGGGGCCGGGCCTGAGGCAAAAAACAAAAGAGACCGTCGACCAATTGGTCAAAATTGACGCGGCCGGTGGTTTTGGATCATTGAATGTCTCAAATGCCGCCGCAATTTCCCTATATACGTCGTTAAACGGTTAATAGGAGGCCGCCATTTCCGCTCCTCATAAAATTGCTACCTGCTGCTATTGCGGTACCCGAGCTGCCCTTGTGCTGCGAGGCAAGAAACAGCATGAGCTGAGCTGCGCCAGCTGCGGCGCGCCTTTGCACGACTTAAAGATGATGCCTAAAGCCAAACTAGCGAAAGCTTCGACGCGACAGGATCTTCAAAAGAAAGGGCATCGAAAGCCTAAGAAAAAGAAAAAGGGCCTGTTTTCGCGGGTGCTGGATGAAGCTTGGGATGTGATCGAGGATGTCTTCGACTAACTCTCCAAGTTGGCACAGATGTTCACAACCCTGTCAGGTGGGGTTTCGGTAAGTTCGTAATGCAGGCATGTTAGAGCCTTCAATAAGAAGCCTAAGATTTGCATATGCTGCCACGAAGAGTTTTTCTTGCCGGAATGTTTTGCTCGATAATTACACCCATGGTGCGGGCTAAAACTCTTCCTATGTTTTTTGCCGGTAACGGATACGCTGTATCGGGCTATGATGCCGTGTCCTATTTCCGGACTTCCGGACCGGTTATCGGGCAAAAGCGGTTTTCGCTGATGTGGAAAGGCGCTGAATGGCGTTTTGATTCTTTGGTAAATCTTGACCGTTTTGAGCGCAATCCTCGTGCTTTTGCGCCTCAATATGGCGGGTATTGCGCCTATGCCATGGCCAAGGGAGAATTGCTGAGTTCTGACCCGAAAGCTTGGAAAATCATTGATGGCCGCTTGTATCTGACTCACTCTGCCAAGGTTGAAAAAGTTTGGGCAAAGAATGTAGGAAGGTATATCCGCCAGGCTGACCAACACTGGCCCGCCGTCCTGTATCAGGGGTAGGCGTTTTTTCGCCATTCGCGGCTTGTCATCACAAAAATGCGCGCGCCCTCTTTTTTTTACTAAACTCGTGCTTAAATGTCACAGTGACCGCGGAACGGAACTGCCGCGGGTCATTTCACTGTCCCTCGTTCCAACAACTAGCGCTCAGGAACCTCCTGAGCGCTTTTTTCTTGAAATGGCAACGCGTAGTGTCTTGGTATGACAAATTATTCCGATGAGTTTTTAAAACGGGTCCTGCAACGCACAAAAACCATAGCTATGGTCGGTGTTTCGATGAACCCGGTTCGGCCGAGTTACTACGTAGCGCGGTATCTATCGCTAAAAGGTTACACAGTAATTCCGGTAAACCCAGGCCATGCGGGAAAGAAACTATTCGGTCAAACAGTGCAAGGGGCATTGTCGGACATATCTCAGCCTGTAGACATGGTGGACATTTTTCGGAGGTCCGAAGCAGTCCCGCCTATTGTGGACGAGGCGCTGGCCTGCTTCCAACATTTAAGAACGATCTGGATGCAAATTGGTATTAGTCACCCAGAAGCTGCGGATACAGCTCGCGAACGTGGGGTCGATGTTATTATGAACCACTGTCCCAAAATTGAATATCAACGACTGTTCGGGGAACTTCGAATGGGTGGGTTCGCAACCGGCGTGATCTCTTCGAAACTATAAACTTTTACTCAATGACCAGCGGCGCAAGTCGGGCTACTTGGTCCAGCCGCCGTTTTTCCAGTACAACTTCGCGTGGCACCCATTCGTAGCGGGAGTCTTCTGCCAGAGGAGCCCAGAATAATTCTCCCCCATAACGCCAGGGGTCCAAGATGACCCCTTGGTACATCGAGTCTCCCCTACGACTGATGATTGCTGTGCTGTGATCTATTCGGAACGGGTTATCCGCATTTGCGATAGCGCGATGCATTGTCAGCGTCTCAAAGTTTTCCTGCCTGAGGCGCCTTTCGATATCCTCGGCCCAGTGCCAGCACAGACCACGGGGACGTAGGCCTTTGTTAACTTTGGCGTTATGAATGAGAGGCGGATCAGTGATCTGATATTCCTGCGCAAGCTGAGCAGTATAGGCGTAGGCGACTCTGGCCGCGCGTTGTGCTTCCTGCGGATCAATTTCAGGCCCAAGCGCCTGAATCTCGATGGCAAGCTTTTGCACATCGCCTTCATTGGCCGGACGAGGCGTAGAACATGCGGTAAGGGCCAGCAATGCAAGCATTGTCAGCACATGGGCAAGAGGTTTGATCATTCCCTCGTCCTTTGATCTGTCCTGTGTTTCGGGCGCTTAGGATCGGCACTATAAGACGTTAAGTTGATTGACGAAACCCGGCACGTTACCGCTGCGATCGAGACGCTCTTTCCGTAACTCCGCTGGTGCCTTGTCGGCGGCTCAGTTCAGCCAAAACGTCGTCCAGTGAAACATCCCGCGACGCAAGCATAACCAACAAATGATACAACACGTCCGCAGCTTCACTAGTTAGATTATCACGGTCGCCTTTGATGGCTTCGATGATGGCTTCGATCGCCTCTTCACCGAATTTCCCGGCGCATTTTTCAGGCCCTTTCGCCAGAAGTTGTGCTGTCCAGCTTGATTTGGGGTCAGCGCCTTTTCGCGCCTCGATGGTCGCGGCCAAATCGTTAAGAATGCTCATTTCAGCCTCATTGGTATGCCTGCGGCGGCCATGTATTCTTTGGCTTCCCGTATTGTATTTTCCCCGAAATGAAAGATCGAGGCTGCCAATACCGCGCTCGCCCGACCCTTGGTGACGCCCTCCACAAGATGATCCAGATTGCCGACGCCGCCTGAGGCGATCACTGGTATATCAACTGCGTCGGAAATGGCGCGCGTCAAAGGCAGATTGAACCCGGACTTAGTGCCGTCGCGATCCATGGAAGTCAGCAGGATTTCTCCTGCTCCCTTGGCCGCTACCTCTTTGGCGAATGCGACAGCGTCAATACCCGTCGGCTTGCGTCCGCCATGGGTGAATATTTCCCACTTGCCCGGGCCGACTGTCTTGGCATCAATGGCACAGACAATGCATTGGCTGCCAAACTGGTCCGTGGCCTCTGCAATCACGTCGGGATTTGCTACTGCGGCCGAATTAAAACTAACCTTATCGGCACCCGCGAGCAGCAGGGCCCTCACGTCTTCCTTGGTCCGTACACCGCCACCGACTGTTAGTGGCACAAAACACTGTTCAGCAGTTTGTCGTACCACGTCGAACATTGTGCCCCTGTTTTCATGAGTGGCGTGGATATCCAGAAAACAGATTTCGTCTGCGCCCGCAGCATCATAAGCTTTGGCTGACTCCACCGGATCGCCCGCATCGCGCAAGCCGACGAAGTTGACACCCTTGACTACTCGGCCGTCTGCGACATCGAGACAAGGGATGATACGTGTTTTCAGCATGTCTGCGTCCTTTGCTGGCGCACCAATAACGGCAAAGCCTCGCCGATGCCAGACTTGTGATTGTAGATTGGCTAAGACCTGTGAAATTTTGAGTAAATTTTAGCGAAAGGATAACAAAATGCGCAGTGTGATTTTGGCTGTTTTTCTGACGTTGGGGAATGCAGTAACGGCCCTTGCTGACGACATCAAAAAGGTTGGCACAGACAAGTCTGTAACCGAGGCGATGGACGCCCTTGAAGCAGCCGTGAATAACGCTGGCGCCACGGTGTTTGCCCGGGTGGATCATGCTGCAGGAGCGGAAAAAGTCGGAATGTCGATTCCTGCCAACCAAGTTTTGATTTTCGGCAATCCGGCGCTTGGGACACCAGCGATGCAGATCGACCTGGGTGCCGGATTGTTTCTGCCTCTCAAGGTTCAGGTATATGAGGATGCTAACGGTCAGGTATGGTTGGCGTATGAGGACCCAAAGGAAACCATGGACGAATTCGATGAAGTAGAGAAATCACCGATTATAGACAAAATGCGTGGTGCGTTAGCTAAGCTAACTTCTGCTGCCGCTGGATAGGTTATCGCCACCTAAATGCTGACTTTGCTTACGTGCGCGAGAGCGTTTCGGGCGATTATGATGTGAAAAGACATGATCGCTGCCAAGTAAAATTGTCTGCCAAAGTTATGTCGGTGAACCCAAGTGGACAAAGAGACGCGGCCATTATGTGAAACAAACGGAAACCCGAAAATCCAAATGGCGGTCGTCAAATCCTGCGGTCACCTCGGTTTCATAAGCACGTTCCACTGGAAAATTTCCCAGCTTGTCTCGGGCTTCCGACCCAGTTCTGCTGATGCCGAAAGGGTCTACCAGAACGCTCCGCAAGCGTACCAGCGCTGTCACCCATGCTGGAAAAGCGGTGGTTTTTCCTGCGGCCCTACGAGTTGGCAGTTCGGATGCCACACAAAAGAAGTCCAGACATTTCCAGACTTAAATCGTTCGTGAAGCATACTTTGTGAAGGTAACGGTGACCGTTTGACGTTTTCGTCGAACAGGGAACTATTCTTTGAGCGTCTTCAGGGCATCTTTCAAATCAATTGCTCCATCATAGAGCGCACGGCCGGAAATGGCACCATTCAGACCTGCGCCGCAATCCCGCAGCGCGATGAGGTCAGAAATCGAAGAAACGCCTCCGGACGCGATAACGGGAATTTCCACTGAGTTTGCAAGTTGAGCTGTGGCTTCGATATTCGGGCCCTGCATCGCACCGTCTCGGTTGATGTCTGTGTATATTATCGCCGCCACACCTGCGTCTTCAAAGCTACGGGCCAAGTCCGTAACCTTTACGTTGGTTTCCTCGGCCCAGCCCTTGGTGGCGACAAACCCGTTGCGAGCGTCGATGCCGACAGCGACTTTGCCCGGAAACGCCGCTGCGGCTTCGTGCACCAGTTCGGGGTTCTCGACCGCCGCCGTTCCCAGAATGACCCGGGCCAAACCTTTGTCTATCCAGGTTTCGATCGTGGTCATGTCCCTGATTCCACCCCCTAACTGAGCTGGAACCCCGCAATTCTTCAGGATTTCTTCGACCGGGGCGGCGTTTACCGGTTCGCCCGCAAAGGCGCCGTTCAGGTCAACCAGATGCAGCCATTCACAACCCGCATCGACGAATGCACTGGCCTGTTCTACCGGATCTTCGTTAAACACGGTGGCCTTGTCCATTTCACCGCGCAGCAGTCGAACGGCGTTACCGTCTTTTAGGTCGATAGCGGGGTAGAGGATCATGGTAGGCAGCCCTATATTGAACTTGTTCGCGTGGGATATCGCACATGCTGGGCAGGGGATGCAACGCGACGCTAAGTCAATCTTGCTCATGGGGTTTCAGCAGGCCAGAGTGGCCACAAAACAGGGAGAATATCATGAAGACGTTCAAGCTTGCGGCGGCTTTTGCCGTATTGGCCACTGGTGCATTCGCGGCTGACCCGGTTGATGGATTGCGGAAAACCGCTCCGGGTGACACCGGAGGGTATTTGCACGTATCCATCGCCGAATGCGGCAGCGCTATTTGCGGCACGATCGACACGGCATTCGATGCAGATGGCAACGAGCAACTCGATTATGAAAATCTGGGTAAACAGATCATTTGGGATATGATCCCTGAGGGAGACGGCAGTTACAATGGCGGCAAGATATGGGCGCCGGATCGAGACAAGACATATAATTCGAAAATGTCGCTGGATGGACAAAACAAGCTGACCGTAAAGGGATGCGTTGCCGGAGGCCTTGTCTGCCGCGGGCAGAACTGGACACGGGTTCAATAGCTTTTCACGGAGCCCAAGTCAGAAAGTTGCCAATCATTCGTAAACCTATGTCCTGACTTTTTTCAGGGTGGAACTGCATGCCAATCATAGTGTCTCGGCCGACAACAGCCGTGACCTGCTGGCCATAATCGACGTATGCCAAACGCTGCGCCGGATTGGTAACGCGGAAATGATAGGAATGCACAAAATAGACGTGATCGCCTGAGGTTACCCCCGCAAATACTGGGTGCCCGCTTTCCAGTGTCAGATCGTTCCAGCCCATATGAGGAACTTTCAACGCCGGATCCGAGGGTTCGATTCGTACGACATCGCCTGCGATCCAGCCCAGACCATCCGTTTCACTGTATTCATGACCAGTTGTCGCCATCAATTGCATGCCGACGCATATACCCAGAAATGGTCTACCTTTTTGTTCTACGGCCTCGACCATCGCATCATAGATGCCTTTGTGCCCCCTTAGCTCGGCTGCGCAAGCTGGAAAAGCCCCGTCTCCGGGCAAAACCAAACGGTCTGCTCGTGCAACGACGTCTGCGTCCGAAGTCACGACCACTTCACCAGCGTTTACCTCTTGGGCCATACGCTGGAATGCCTTTTCGGCGGAGTGAAGGTTGCCGCTTTCGTAGTCAATTATAGCAGTCAGCATTCAAAGTGCGCCCTTGGTCGACGGAATCTCATCGGCCTTGCGCGGGTCTGTTTCAACCGCTTCTCGTAACGCGCGCGCAACAGCCTTAAACGCTGCCTCGGCGATGTGGTGACTATTAAATCCGTGCAACTGGTCAATGTGCAGGGTAATGCCGCCGTGGGTGCTGAATGCCTGAAAGAATTCGCGCACCAATTCAGTATCAAACGATCCGATCTTGGGGGTGGGCAAATCGATGTTCCAGATCAGGAAAGGCCGGCCTGATAGATCCAACGCGCATCGTACTTGGGCGTCATCCATCGGTAAGTGGCACGCTCCGTAACGGCGTATCCCCTTCTTATCGCCCAACGCCTGCGTCAACGCCAGACCCAAGGCGATTCCTGTATCTTCGACCGTGTGATGGTCGTCGATGTGATAATCACCCTTGGCTTTTACCGTCATATCGATCAACGAATGGCGCGCCAATTGGTCCAGCATATGGTCGAAAAAACCAACACCGGTTTGGTTTTCATAATCGCCGGTTCCGTCGAGGTTGATTTCGACAGAGATATCCGTCTCGGCTGTACTGCGGCTTATTTTTGCGCTGCGCATGGGTGAGTTCCTTTTACTACAGACGCGCTTATAGACAGGGTTGGCCAGGGTTTCAAAGACCAGCTGCACCAATCACTGCAAACTGTTGCAGGGGATTGCCTATGTAAGCCCACCGTGTCAGCCTGACTTAACAACAATCATCAGGGCCAAATCATGTCCACGTGCGTTTTCATCCAAATCCGCTGTAAACCCGGCACTACCTACAAAGTCGCAGAAGAAATCGCGCTTCGGGAAATTCACTCGGAACTGTACTCGACAAGCGGTGAATATGATTTGCTGTTGAAACTTTACATTCCCGAGAATGAGGATGTTGGCCATTTTATCGACGAAAACCTGTTGGTAATTCCGAATATCGAACGGTCACTGACCACAATGACGTTCAAGGCGTTCTAACCCAATTCGAACGTGGTGACGCCGTAGACACGTTCCAGTTCGATATCAGGTTCGTGATCGGAATACATTCTTGCGGTTTCGAACACTTTTTCCAGGCCTAGTTCTGATGCCAAAGCAAAGGCTGCAGCGTTAGGTTGCGGCATATCGATGAAAATTTCGTGTTCCCGATGGTCATCAGGAATATCCGTTATAACCGACGCAAGAAGTAGCTGCGCAATCTCGGTATTGTCGGCGAACAAGGGGCCTATTTTGTACCCCGTCTGGCAAGGCCGTAAAGTTACGTACCCTTTCAGAACACCGTTTTCCGTATAGCTACGAGAAACATGACTGGCTGCATTCAACCAGTCCCGCAAAAACAACTCTCGCGAGGCTGGAAAGAGCGCCCGGTCATAACTTAATAGTTCATCCGTCGCACTAGTCAGCTCTGCCAGCTGGGGGGACGACGCTTGCCCAAGCTTGTCCAGAATCTCACGTTTCGTACCCGCGAAACGGTAGTTGTTATAGGCAAAGCGGAATCCTGATTTGCGGTAGTTTTCCTGCTGTTCAACCACGCCATCCAATCCCATGTTTCGCCCCTTGCAATGGGCTAGAGCATGCTGCGCAATCTCAAGGCCGTGGCCGTGGTGGCGAAACTCTGGGCGGACGATGTAGAAACCCAAGAATGCAAATTTGTCATCGTAATTCACGGCGGACACAGAAGAAATCATCTCGCCGTCGAGAAAACCCCCAAGAAACCCATCGGGGTCTGTCGGGTGGAAGCATTCGGCGTCATGTTTGCCTGGGTTCCATCCCTCTCGTCCAGCCCAATCAACTGCGTGCTGAACTTCGGTGAGTTTAAGTGGGCGAATGATGTAATCCGACATTAGACAATTCCGACACAACTTAATCTGAAACCAGAATGGCGCATAGCGGGCGCAAGAACCAGTGTTCAGAATTTGTATCTGGAGCGGGCGAGGCGATTCGAACGCCCGACCCTAACCTTGGCAAGGTTATGCTCTACCCCTGAGCTACGCCCGCGTCAGATACTGTCGATGACCTGTCGGTCTCTCAATGGAGCGGGCGAGGCGATTCGAACGCCCGACCCTAACCTTGGCAAGGTTATGCTCTACCCCTGAGCTACGCCCGCGCCGTTGAGTGAGCCGTGAAGTATTAATTCTGACGCAAAGCTGCAAGGGGAAAAACGCAGAAAGCGAAAAAATCTTTGCGACGGAAACCGCGTTTTCATGCGTTCAAATAGAAAATCTGCGTAGATTATAGCGGGTGGGTCAATCTATGGTGCAGTTCGAGAATGCAAAGATCATGGTGCTGGCAGTGCTTCTTTTTCCGGCAACGACGATCAACTGTTTTGACGGGGAAGGCGTTCTGAGCTTGGACAAATCCTCGACTTTGACCAATCGAAACCATAGCCATAGTGCCGCTATAACGGAATCCGTCGCCCCGCCAATTCTGATCACAGCGCCAGGATAATGTTTGCTACGGCTGAAATCAAAATGGCGGCAAATGTAAGCAGCATTCCGATTTGTCGAAACACAACAATCTGCGGAGTCTTTCCAAAGCCGTACGCGTGCAACACGCGTCCTGCCAGCAAGGTCAGCCCCAACAGATTGACCAACAAACCGCCGCCGCCTTGCAGTTCGACCATAGCAACGAGCAGAAGTGCATATGGGGCGTATTCAGCGCAATTTGAATGCGTTCGCATCGCCTTGAGCACTGCCTTGTCGCCCCCATCACCGACTGAAACCCGCCCTCGTCGGCGTTGACGGATGACGTTAGCGCTAAGCCAAACGAAAAGAATGGCAATCAATGCGGCGTAAATCGGTGTAATGGCAAGCATGGCAGCTCCAGGGTTTCAAAAAAATGGTCGCGTAATTTAATGCGCGACCACACAAACCTTACGATAAAATTCGGATTAATCCAGTTCGATCAGTAGATCCTTGGCATCAATCTGACCACCGGGTTGAACGTGAACTGATTTTACCACGGCGTCGCGTTCCGCGTGGATGCCGGTCTCCATCTTCATGGCCTCGATGGTTAGCAGCAGGTCGCCTTCTTTGACTTCTTGTCCTGGATTTACGGCAACTGTGGCAACAACACCCGGCATCGGAGCGCCAATATGATTGGCATTGCCAAGCTCAGCCTTCGGACGCTGTGCAGTAGTTGCTTTCACCAACCGGTTAGGTACCCGAACGACGCGGGGTTGCCCGTTGAGCTCGAAGAACACCCGGACTTCGCCATTTTCATCCGTCTCACCGATTGCCTGACAGCGGATTTCCAATGTTTTGCCCGGGTCGATTTCGGCCGTGATTTCCTCACCCGGCTCCATTCCATAAAAGAACGTGCGCGTCGGCAGCGTGCGAACTGGGCCATAGCTGCGATGGCGACCCATGTAATCCAAAAACACTTTTGGATACATCAAATAGCCATTCAGGTCTTCGTCATCGACCTCCATTCCTTCCAATTGCTTTGAAAGATCAGCCCGCGTCGCTTCAAGATCAATGGCTTCGACATGCTTTCCCGGTCTTTCAGTATTCGGAGCCTCATCCTTCAGCACCTTCTTGACGATTATGTCCGGGAACCCGTTGGGAGGCTGGCCCAGATTACCGCGCATCATGTCCACCACAGATTCGGGGAAGGCCACGTCCGTCTCAGGATCCTCCACCTGCGCCCGTGTCAGGCCTTGACTGACCATCATCAGCGCCATGTCACCGACGACCTTGGAAGACGGTGTTACCTTGACGATATCGCCGAACATCCGGTTCACGTCGGCATA
>NZ_JBXWRL010000081.1:0-11379 GCF_059612885.1 Ruegeria sp. YKSD179
TGAACAACCGCTATGTTGAACTGATTTCTGAAGGATTCGATGTCGCGGTACGTATTGGCGAGTTGGAAGACAGCACATTACGCGCCCGTAAATTAACTGAAACAGTTAAGCGTATGGTCGCTGCTCCGAAATATATCGAGGATTTCGGACATCCACAGAAGATCGACGACCTGAATGAACACAAACTTCTGCATTACTCCAGCCAATCCTCGGGCAATGTCTGGAAATTGACAGCTCCCTCAGGTGAAAAGCGTCAGGTACGTACCGCTGGTTGGTTGAGCGTAAACGACGGTCAATCGCTTTTGAATGCCGCGATCTCGGGGCTTGGGATCGCGTATCTGCCCAGCTATTTATATGCAGATGCCCTGAAAACTGGCGAAGTTGTGGATGCGATGCCGTCGCTGCCGGACGAGGTGCAAGGTATTTTTGCGGTGTATCCTCCTGGCCGTTTCACACAACCGAAAGTGCGTGCGTTTATCGATTTTCTCGTCGATTCCTTTTCAGAAAAAGGACCGATGGACTGGTAAAATTCTCCCTACGGCAACTTCCAACCCGCGCTTCACGGCGCGGGTTTTTTTTAATCTCCGAGAATGGACATTCCCATTCCCCGCGCAACAGACCGCAAACTCTGAGTCAGAACCCTTTGACCCGGCAAAGGACCTTCGGTACTGCGTGTAAGCATTGCAATATCACGATTGGCGTTGGTAACTTTTAAAGGTCGCAGGCGAACTTCATCACGGTAAATTCCCTGCCGACGTGCGTAGAGATCAGGAAGCACTGCAACGCCAATTCCCGAGGCGGCCATAAGGACAATGGAGTCTAGGGTAGTGCCTTCGTATTCATCAGAAACGACACCTCCGCACTCTGCCGCCAAGGCGAAAACGATGCGCGATAGTCGGTGGCTTTGGTCTAGAGTCAGGAAAATTCTATTTTGCAAATCCTCTGCACCCACGCCTTGAAGGTCCCGTGCCAACGGATCATCCACTGCAGTCGCTATCCAAAGAGGTTCGTTAAAAAGGCGTTCCTGAACAGTGTTGGGATGGTCTTCAGGGGTCGAGATAATGAGGTCAAACCTCCCCGACTTTAATCCATGTTCAAGGTCGCGTGTGTTTTCCTCGCGAACCACGATACGTAATCCGGGACGAGCATGATGTACTTCCTTGATAACTTGGGGCAGTAAATACGGTCCGATCGACGGTAAAACACCCAGGCGCAAACGCCCACCGACAGGAGCGTCGCTGACCATTGCATGCCTTAGATCTTGAACGTCGACCAGAATTTTCTGCGCACGTTCTATGAAATCCTCACCCTTGGCTGTGGTTTGAACACCGCCACGGCTGCGTTCAAAAATCCGGATACCCAGCTCTTGTTCGACGGTGGCAATTTGGGCCGAAAGGCTGGGCTGGCTGACGTTTAAAACTTCAGCCGCCTGACTGAACCGGCCAAGGCGACTGACCGTCACAATATATTCCAGTTGACGAAGTGTTGGGCGCATTTCATAGTTTCAAACTAATTAAAAGTTAATAAGATAATATTTTGCTAATTGAAATTCGCAAGGCATCTAGCGTCAACCAATGTTAGGAGCCGCAAATGCCAGGCGTAATAGACACGCTTTCCAGCAATCTACTGGTGCCAACCATACTGTTTTTTGCTCTGGGTTTGCTTGCTGCTTTCGCCCGCAGCGATCTGTCGATACCGACAGGCGCAGCCAAGTTTATGTCACTTTATCTGCTGTTGGCCATAGGTTTCAAAGGCGGTAGCAGTCTTGCTGAACATGGTATCCATTGGGATTTATTTCTTACGCTATTGGGTGGTGTTGCCCTGTCGTTTGCCATTCCATTTGTTGCATTCGGATTGCTAACAATAATGACTCGATTGGACGCGCTGAACGCAGCCGCAGTGGCAGGCCACTATGGATCTATCTCGATCGTGACATTTGTAACTGCCGTTAGCCTTCTTGATCTGGTCGGGTTACGTTACGACGGTTTCATGGTCGCTGTGGCCGCTGCGATGGAGGTGCCAGCAATCCTTTCGGCTCTGTGGCTCGCGCACAAGTCAAGTAACAGTGGCCTCCGCGATGCAGGACTTTGGCGTGATTTGCTGGCCAATGGATCCATTGTTCTTTTAACAGGGTCATTTCTGATTGGCGCGATCACCGGTGGCAAGGGAATGCAAATGATTGCACCTTTCATCGTTACGCCATTCACTGGCATATTGTGCCTGTTCCTGCTGGACATGGGGCTTTCTGCGGGACGCAGCCTGATCCGCAACCGCGATAAGTTATCGATCGGTCTTTTCGCCTTTGGTTTGGTCATGCCCTTATTAGGCGCATTCATGGCATGGGCCGCAGGCGCGTTGATCGGATTGCCTCAAGGAAGTCTGTTTCTTTTCATGGTTCTCTCTGCATCAGCATCCTATATAGCGGTGCCCGCAGCCATGAAGATTGCCTTGCCCAAGGCAGAGGCAGGAATTTATTTGACCCTCTCTTTGGGTGTTTCTTTCCCCTTCAATATAACGATCGGATTGCCGCTGTACCTATGGTGGGTAACCTAGCAGGTCATCCGTCAAAAGGTTTCGACCCAGGGCCTGATCGTAACCTCATTGCTCCATGCTGAACGGTGTTGTCGGACCAGGTTCATATATTCCTGCGCAATAGCGTCTGGATGCAATAGACTGCCTTGATCGTCGCTATTCCCATGGACGTCCGGATTTCGAATGGTTCCATCAACATTGACCCAAGCGACATGTATTCCTTTGGGGTGCAATTCTCTGGCCATGGATTGCGCCAAGCCACGTTGAGCAAATTTTCCCATCGCGAAAGGAGCTGAAAGAGGATACCCCTTCACCCCAGCGGAAGCACCAGTGAACAGGATCGTCCCGCGTCTGTCATCCTGCGCTTCTTGCATCAGCATACGCCGCGCGGCCGCTTGCCCCATTAAGAAAGCGCCATACGCCGTCACTTCGACATATTTTCGCACGTCTTCCGGGTCAAAATCCGTGATAGGCCCACGAACACGGGCCGATGGGTTGTAACAGGCTATTCGCAAAGTCCCAGGCAGATCAGCAATCAATGAAGCCATGCCAGCTGCATCAGTTCCATCCAAGCTGTGCAACTCCGCTCCGGTTTCCGCAGAAAGATCTTTTAGGTCTGAGACATCGCGCGCCGTCAGATGCAAACTGTACCCCGCTTTTGACAATGCGCGTGCGAACGATGCGGATAGCCCGGCTCCTGCACCCACGATCAAGGCCTGAGATTGCTCGTTCATGTTCGACATGTTTTCTTCCTAAGGCTGAAATTAGGTTCTTTCATCTCGCTATACGGGCAATTCAGTTGACCAGCAATACTGCTTCAACTCTCCGGTTTGTATACCGCCCTTCGGACGTAGAATTCGATGTTATAGGTGAAAGGTATCCAACGCCTTCGGCCTGAATACGGTCTGCCGCGACACCATGTGTTTCTATTAATCGGTTTCTTACCGCCTGCGCCCGTTTGGTGCTGACAGCTACGTTTGCCTGAAGATCACCTGTATCGTCCGTGTGCCCAACCAAAGCCAGCTTAACTCTGGGATTTTCATTCAAAAACGCTGCAAGCAGACGCAAGGAAGAAAAAGGACCATCGCCCAGCGCAACCTCGCCCGTTGAAAAATGCAGATCGTCAAGGATTACGTGCCCGTCGCGCTGCAGAACCTGTAATAACCCAAGCGTTCCATCCACGGCTTCTTCGATCACAAGCGGCGGCGGGCTAGAGGCCTCGACCGGCGCGACGCGAATTAGCTGAACGAACCCATCCGGAGGATTTCGGCTAACCAACAAGCTCAGTACGTCGCTTCCACGGGTAGCGGATAGAAATCGGAAATCATGGATGGCAACGTACATGTCTGGTGTGGGCACCACCTCGGTGCCAAACCGAAAATCAAATCCACCACAATTGCGAGAGTCACACTCGAAAATTATATCATATCCCTGCGCCGCCAGTTGGTCGCGCAGAGGGGCCAATATTTGCAGCGTTGTGCTAGAGCCTGATTGCACCCTCCATGTCGTCCGCTCGACCCGCCCTTCCACTGTGCGCGCAGGCACTTTTCCATTGGCGAAAGCCCCGGTAGGAAGGTCGTAGCTGTCCAAAGGACTGATCCTTTCGCTGATCTGACGAGCGGAAGCCGGCATCGCCAGATCCTGCGCATTGGCATTTGTGGCCAAAAGGATTGCAAGGAAACTCAGTACTCGGATCATCGATGTTGCGCGTGGTACTCAGGGTTCGGGGTCATACCCGTTGCGCTTGCCACGCGATTGGTCATATTAAAAAAGCCTGCAACATTTGCAATTTCCCAAATATCTCGGTCGGTAAAGCCCGAGTCGCGTAAATTCTGGCGATCACCTTCTTCGATTTCGGCGCTGCTCATTGTCATTTTTGCGGCGAAATCAAGCATGGCACGCTGCCGATCATCCAATACAGCCACCCGGTAATTCATAATCAACATTTCGCCCAACTGTGGGTCGCCCGAGAGCTGTCGCACCGCCGCACCATGAGCAACTAGACAGTAGAAACACTTATTTATCGACGAAACGACCACCGCAATCATTTCACGCTCCAATTTCGACAATCCGCTGTCAGCCAACATCAGGTCGTTGTACATTGCAGTGAACGCATTGAGCTTTTCGATGTCGAACGCGTAAGCCTTAAGCACATTCGGCACCATACCCAGTTTTTCAATACAGATATCAAAATATTTCTGAGTCTCCGGCGGCAGCGGATCGACCATCGGCAAGTTCAGCGCGGTGGCTTTGGTGAGTTCAGTCACGACAGATCAGTCTCCTTTGACGCGGTAATGATACTCTCCCACGATTTGCATTCCGAGGGATTGATAGAGACTATTGGCCCCTAAATTGCTTTTTGTGCAAATCACGCTGAGAGTATCGGCTTTGTTGTCCGATGCCCAAAACGCAGCGGCGCGCATGGCCCATTGCCCCAAACCTTGACGCCGATGTTGTGGCAGGATTTCAAGCGCGTGAACCATGGCGATACGTTCGTGAACAGCGACAAAACCGGTTCCCGCGGGTTGATCACTCTGGCGCATCAACAAACCTGTCTTTGGGCCTGACACCCGATCCATCACGGCCAACCTCTCCGGGCCAATTCCGCATTGGGCCCAAATCTCACGCATTATCGCCAGCGGTTCCCAAATCGAAAACACTGTAACGCGGGGAACCGGGGAATCCATCAAATTGTTGATTTTGCATGAATAAATATTGACAGGATCAAGAACGCCGTAACCGCGCTGTTCTAATCTCGCATCCAGCATTTCGTCGCCGGGATGCAAGCAAAAAATAAGCTTCTGCCCCATCGCTAACATCGCATTTTCAGCAGCGTCAATGCTACCTGCCTCAACCTCGCCAACAAGGTTAGCTGCAGACACCCTGGAACCGCCTCCGCGACCTTCGCGCAATTTAAAGGGACCGACCTTCATGTAGCTTGCCGCGGGCCAAGTGCCATCTACAACGTCAGGCCAGTTAGCGCTCAAAGTTCCAGTTCCTTGGCGAGCCGAGTAATTGCAGCATCGATGCGCCCACCTTCGGTGCCGCGCACGACGACGTTTGCGCCAAAAACGCCGTTGCGTTGAAATGGATAACACCCGATGGACAGGTCGCTAAAATCCTCTGCCAACAATGACAGATTTGCGGCAATATCGCCTTCTCCACGCTCAACACGAAGAGTTTGGGACAGCAAAGGTGCCCCCCCTGTCAAAGTGGGTAGCACGCTGGCGACCATCGCTTGAAAAACCGCCGGTATCCCCGCCATCACATGCACGTTACCCAAGCTGAACCCTGGCGCAGTTGAAACCGGGTTGTCGATCAGTTTTGCGCCGTCAGGAATGCGCGCCATACGCAATCTCGCTGCGTTCAATTCCAACCCGGAATTTTCGTAGTGCGACCGCAGCAAGGCGCGAGCGTCATCGCGAATACCAATATCCGCACCCAAAGCGCGAGCAATACAATCAGCAGTAATGTCGTCATGGGTGGGTCCGATTCCACCGCTGGTAAAAACGTTGTCATATACATTGGAAAGGGCCAGAACCGCAGCTTCGATTGCTGGCGCATCATCGCTAACGATCCGAACCTCTTTCAAGTCGATACCCAGCTTGGTTAACTCGCCGGCCAGATAATGCATATTTGCATCACGGGTGCGGCCAGAAAGAATCTCATCCCCGATGACCAACATCGCTGCGGTTGGATTGGCCATTTCGCGCTCTCCCCTTGATCGGACGCTTGCGCAGATATAGGCCTTCGAGCATGCAATTTGAAACCCCCCTTGTTCCCGCCCGCCTGATCCGCCGATACAAACGCTTTTTAGCCGATTGCAGGCTTGAAAACGGGCGCGAAGTTACAGCTCATTGCGCAAATCCCGGTTCGATGATGGGCCTAGCCAATCCCGGTGAAAAAATTTGGCTAGAACCGAACAGTGATTCAAAGAAAAAGCTGAAATACGGTTGGCGACTGGTCGATCATGAAAACGGCGACTTTACCGGGGTCGACACATCTGTACCAAACAAGGCCTTGCGAGCGGCGTTGGAAGCAAAAGAAATATCTGAACTCGCCAACTACGAAACTGTTCGACCCGAAGTCAGGTATGGCGAAAACAGCCGTATCGACTTTCTGCTAAGTGGGCCGGGCCTGCCCGATGCTTATGTCGAAGTCAAAAGCGTAACTCTTTCGCGCCAAACTGGTCTGGCTGAGTTCCCCGATAGCGTTACTGCAAGAGGCACAAAACATTTGGAGGAACTGGCCGCCATCACAGCCAAAGGTTACCGCGCCATTATGCTTTACCTGGTGCAGCGCACCGATTGCGATCGCTTTACGTTGGCGGCGGATATTGACCCGGCTTATGCCGCTGCGTTCGGAGCCGCGCGGCAAAAAGGCGTAGAGCGGCTGATATACGGAACGCGGATTTCGCCCAAAGGGATATGGGTGACATCAGCGGATATCCAGATGGTTGGTATCGGAAACGAACCCCATGGGTAACAGCGAAGAATCAGCTGGGCTGCGCGCATTTGATCCATTCCAAGTCCTGTTTTTCTATCTATAAATCCCTATCTCATACATCGGAATTCATACTCCACACCCTCTGGAACTTTCTGCACAAGCAGCGTAGAAGGAATGCTGCGCAAAACATTTGGAGCATACCGTCGATGAAAGAGCATCGTGGCCGCCTGACCAAGGATGGTATTCGCATTTACGAACCGGTCGATTTTGCCGGAATGCACGCGGCTGGCGCTCTGGCGGCGCGTATACTTGATGAAATCGCCGACCATGTTTTTGTGGGCCAAACCACCGGCGAAATCGACCGCCTGATTACAAAAATGGTCGAGGACGCCGGAGCGGAATCGGCGACTATTGGATACAAAGGCTATCAGCACGCAAGTTGTATCAGTGTGAACCACGTAGTCTGTCATGGTATTCCCGGCGACAAAAAGCTAAAAGACGGCGATATCCTAAACATCGACGTCACAGTTATAGTGGACGGCTGGTATGGCGACACATCCCGAATGTATGTGGCGGGTAAGTTGCCGCGCAAAGCGGAACGCTTGATTCAAGTGACTCATGATGCGCTATTCAAGGGGATCGAGACTGTAAAACCTGGCAAAACCTTTGGCGACATTGGCCATGCGATCCAAGCCTATGTAGAAGCACATCGAATGAGCGTCGTTCGCGATTTCTGTGGGCACGGTCTGGGTCGGGTATTTCACGCACCGCCGAATGTTTTGCACTATGGACGCCCCGGCACAGGTGCAGTTCTGGAAGAGGGTATGTTTTTTACGATCGAGCCGATGGTCAATCTGGGCCGTCCCGAAACGAAAACCCTATCCGACGACTGGACGGCTGTCACCCGAGACAAATCGCTGTCAGCTCAGTTTGAACATTCCGTGGGCGTTACGGCGGATGGGGTCGAAATATTTACCCTGTCACCCGGCGATAAGTTTCATCCGACTTATTCATCTTGATCGGCGGCCTGATCTCTCAGGAGTTTCAACAACAGCGTTTCGTTGCCCCACGGCGTGACAGCATCGTGGATCAACAAAGGTGCGCGCGCTGGTTTTGTCTTGGGCCCTGTTGTGACCTCTGCGTCATTTGCAAGCGTCCATATGGGTGGGGTCAAAGCACGTTCCATGACCCAAAGCTTAGCACGGCTGGATTAGATTCCCAAAAGCGTTGGCACGTCGGTCATATCAACAAACACCTCAGCCCCTAATTCGGCCAGTCGTTCCCCATCGCCAGAAGGGACGTAGGCCAGACATCGCATATCGGCGCGCTTTGCTGCTGTTACTCCGCTAGCGCTGTCTTCGATGACCACGGGGTTGGATGCACCAAATCGTTCCGCAGCTGTCTGAAACATTTCTGGGTCGGGTTTTGCAGTTCCCAAAACGTGAGCAGAAAACATCACCTCGCTGAACCGCTCCCACATACCGTTTTGGCCTAGCGTAATCTTCATCTTGTCTGGGCTACCATTTGACGCAACGCAAAATGGAATACCGTTTTCATCAAGCGTTTCAAGAAGGTCTGGAATGCCAGGCATCAGTGAAACGCCACCGCGAAGACCGTCGTATATTTCCGCATAAACCTGGTCGACCCAATCATCAGGCAGGTCTGCACCCAGCTCACGTGCTTTGACGTGGACCCCAGCCATCGTACCGCCAAGGAAAAGGGCCAAGCTGTCTTCGATCGTAAGATCCAGACCGTGCCGGGAAAGGTTTTTAACCAGCACTTGATTAGACAAGGGTTCGCTATCGACCAGAACACCGTCGCAGTCGAAGATAACTAGGTCGTGCATCAAAAACTCCGTGAATTGGGCATTGACCCTTAAGCTGGGCGCCGTTCAACTTCAATCTGCCCATCCGCGGCGGACGGCACAACCTGGTTCAGTCCAAAACATCGCGCCACATCAACGCGATATGGGTATCGCCGTATTTTCGGGTGTCATACAATTTGAATCCCTGCGGCGCTGTCATAGGGGCTCCTTCTTCCCAAACCAGCAACGCGTCGTTTGCAATCCAGCCACCGGGAACAGCTGCGTTGATGGCCTTTTGGCCCAAGGCTTTTCCGTAGGGTGGGTCGAGGAAAATCAAGTCATAAGCGGCACTTGCGTTTTCGCCCAGCCGAGTAGCATCTCGGCGGATCAGATCGGTGCGATCATGACTGTTGGTCAGGTCTATATTCTTACGAATAATACCCTGTGCTACCCGCCCATCTTCGACGAACGTGACATGGGCTGCCCCGCGAGACAGCGCTTCTAGGCCCAATGCCCCCGTGCCCGCAAACATATCCAAAACCCGCAACCCATCAAAATCGATTTGATGAGACAGCACGTTAAAAAGGCTTTCGCGCACTCTGTCTGTCGTCGGACGCAAATGCGCCCCCGCGTCGCCCTTTCCGACCGAGGCCAAGGCGCGACCCCGGAATTCTCCGGCGATGATCCTCACGCTTTAAGCAGCGGTTTCAAATCCGCGTCGGGATCAGACACAATGGCCGCATCTGCCGTTTTTCCTGCCTCGATCAAACGCTTGCCGACCATATAGGCCCGGGGATCATTCATGGCGTCAACTGCAATCAGTTGGTCGCCCTTGTAGTACCAAAAGGACACGGTTTGCCCGTCGCCCTTGCGTGTTATCACACGATCATATCCAGAATTGAGACCTGCAATTTGCAACTTAACGTCATATTGATCCGACCAAAACCAAGGCGTCGCCATGTACTCTATGGCAGCGCCAAGCATATTTTGCGCAACAACCTCAGCCTGGTCTATTGCGTTGGGTACGCTTTCCAGCCGGATCCGCTGACCCTTGTAGGGGAATGACGCACAATCGCCCGCCGCCCAGATCGAAGAGTCTGAAGTTCGCCCATAGGCGTCTGTTTTAATACCATTTTCCAGATCAAGACCTGCCATTTCAGCTAACTGGATCGAAGGTTGAATGCCCACACCGACAACAACAAAGTCGATCTGAAGTTCCGCCCCATCCGTCAAAACCGCGCCAGTAACCCTGCCGTTTTCGCCAACCAGCCTGTCCAACCCGACACCTTCGCGGATGTCCGCTCCGTATTCGGTATGCAATTTACGGAAATAGTCGCTTGTCTCTGATGCGGCGACCCGCTGCAGAATTCGGTCAGCCATTTCGACTAGCGTCACTTTTACCCCACGTTTTGCACATACGGCTGCTGCTTCAAGCCCGATGTACCCTCCGCCCACAATAAGCGCTCGGGCGCCTTCCTTTACCCAAGGAGCCATTTCGTCAACGTGGGTTAAATCGCGTACAACGTAAACTCCCTTAAGATCACCGCCAATCGAAGCTGGCAAACGGCGCGGGTCGGATCCAGTGGTCAGTGCCAATTGGTCGTATGGGATCACCTCATTGCCCAAAGTAACAGTTTTTGCCTCTGGATCTATTTCAGCAACACGCTCACCCAATCTCAGTGTGATATCGTTCTCCGAGTAAAAACTTTCAGGCCGCAAAAACAGGCGCTCTAGTTCCATTTCACCCAATAGATACGCCTTGGACAACGGAGGGCGCTGATAAGGCAAATGCGGTTCAGCCCCGATCAGCGTGATATCGCCTTCAAACCCGTCTTTGCGCAGCCGCGCAACAAGGGACGATCCCGCCTGTCCGGCGCCAATCACGACAATATGGCTCATGTTCCTCTCACCCTGTCGAATTCACGTGGTCACTTTCACCTGCTCACCTATATTGCGGCATAGCCCGACTCTGCAAATTCAATCGACAGGAGCATTAAAATGATTTCAACCGGCAATGTGCTGCCCGAAGCGACACTTATCCAAATGGGTTCTGAAGGACCCGAGGAGGTGAGTGTTTCTGACAAAACAAAGGGCCGCAAAGTCGTGATCTTTGCCGTTCCCGGCGCTTTCACCGGCACCTGCACAACCGCTCATGTGCCGAGCTTCATCCGCACCAAAAGTCAGTTTGACGCCAAAGGCGTTGACGAGATTATTTGCCTATCAGTCAACGACCCGTTCGTGATGAATGCTTGGGGCGAATCTACTGGCGCGACCGAAGCAGGTATAACAATGGTATCTGACGCTGGTTCCGAATTCACCAAAGCAATCGGAATGAATTTCGACGCTCCCCCCGTCGGTTTGATAGCGCGATCCAAGCGCTACGCGATGCTTGTCGACGACGGGAAAGTCGTGGCTTTAAATCTGGAGGAAAGTCCGGGCACGTGCGAAACTTCTGCAGGTGAGGGGCTTCTCGAAGTCATCTAACATTAGGCAGCACACCCATAAATTTCTGTTCATTCACATAGGCTTGTGATTCACTTTCGCAAAACAACAGGCGGGAGTGGGAAATTGGCGCGATCTGACATGAGCGATTTGGA
>NZ_JBXWRL010000082.1:0-10810 GCF_059612885.1 Ruegeria sp. YKSD179
GCTTTGGGTGCCGGTTTCGAGACGTATATCGGCGTAGGCAGTTGAACCTTACAGAGGGCACTCGTCTTCAATGGCGCATTGGGCTCGCTACACCGAAACGGAAACTATGTTCTTTGATCCGGTCGGCGCAGCCACAAAAGCCGTATTGTTTCGGTGATTTTGACCACACGAATAACGTATTGCACACCCCAGACAGCAAATGCCTGACGTGTTTCTAGTTCAGGGTTTCTCAATAACTTTATCAATGTCTTGAAGGACGGGATAAGCTTGTGGATTGGTGGAATGTAATTCACCCATCCGCGGCTCGCGTTGCGACGCAGCCGCGCGCCCTCGATCCTCCGAGCCTTGGTAACATGGTCCCGCAGATTTCCTCGCGCTGGATGGCGGACGATAGCTTCAGCGGCAAACATGATCGGTGCACCCGCAGCTTTGGCCCGATCATTCCACTCCATGTCACCACCAGACAACACGGTATCGTTAAACGGGCCTATCTTTTCCAACAAACGTCGACGAACGATTAGGTTTGCTGTGACCGCGCGGCTCCTCTCGACCCATTTTTTTTGTTCCAACCCCAAAAACCGGTCATAGAGTTCGGCAGATGTCCAATCCTCACCATTCGGTACCAGCACAACCTCGCCGCCAAACCGCCCGACCTCTGGATTCTCATCAGCTATGCGCAAACCTGCTTCCAAATAGCCCGGTACTGGAAGGCAATCAGAATCCGTAAAGAACAGGAGGTCTGCAGTAGCGTCGCGAATACCGCAGTTTCGCGCTGCGTAAGACCCCGGCTTCGCTTCCTTCATAAGCCGAGCATTCGACGGCAACCTGAATTCCTGAGGAACAGGATCAGACGGGTCATTGTTAACCACTAGAATCTCGAACCTATCCGAACTCAAAGTTTGCTTTGCCAAACAATCCAAACAGGCTTGAAGTTGGTCCCAACTTCGATAAGACGGAATGATTACCGAGGCATCCATACAACTTCACCCTCGGTCATGAACCACAATGCCACTTGGCTCATCCTGCTTTCATAGCATCTGCGAATTGGTGGTCATAAAGTGTGCGGAATGGGCCCGAGTGCTCCAGCAGCTTTTTTGCGTTGCCTTCTTCGGCGACCTGACCGTTTTCTATCACCATTATTTTGTCAGCATGCAGGATCGTTGACAATCTGTGCGCGACAATGATGGTCGTTCGACCACTCGTCAAACGACGAAGTGCTTCTTGTACCAAATGCTCGGATTCCGAATCCAAAGCGCTGGTAGGTTCATCAAGCAGTAAAATCGGGCTGTCACGCAATAAGGCTCGGGCGATCGCGAGACGCTGTTTCTGACCGCCGGATAGGAACGCTCCGTTTTCGCCCACCATTGTATCAAAGCCTTCGTTCAGCTTCATGATAAAATCATAAGCATTTGCCGCTTTGGCCGCCTGAATTACCTCGTCTTTCGACGCGCCTTCGCGTCCAAACCGAATGTTGTCCAAAATAGAGGCTGAGAACAAAAAGGTCTCTTGCCCGACAAAGGACAAGTTGCTGCGCAATGATTGAAAAGACGTTTTCTTGATGTCCTGACCATCGATCAGAACGCTGCCGGATTGAGGGTCGTATAGCCGAAGCGCTAGATTAAGAATGGTAGACTTCCCGCCACCAGATAATCCTACCAAAGCAGTTGTTTGACCCGCTTCAAAAGTCAACGACAGATCTTTGAGAATGGGATCGGAACTTTTGTATCCAAAAGTGACACTGTCGAACACTAACTGACGAGGGCCTTCCGGGAGCGTTTCGGGATTTTCGTTTTCAGGTAGCGTTTCTGGTTCATCTAACAATTTGAAAAGCATACGAACTTGACGCAGTCCGACTTCCAATCCTACGCGCACCCTGGAAAGTCTTTTGGCAGGCTCATAAGCCATCATCACAGCTGTGACAAATGACATCAACTCCCCCGGAGTCGACCCGTTAGAACCAAACAAATTTCCGGCACTTAGGCCAATTACAGACGCGATCGCAAATCCTGCCAAAATATCCATCAACGGACTGGTAGCTGCCTGTAGACGGGCTAGCTTGTTGCGACGCTTTTCAACGCTTTTTACCGCGGAATACATCTGATTGGCCATGCGCTCTTCCAGGCCAAAAGTTTTAACGACGCGGATGCCACGCGACGTTTCCTGAATAACTTTCATAATCGCTGCCATGGATTGCAGTTCCATGTCAGCGATCTCCCTAACTTTTTCTAAAAGCGATTTTACGCCCCAAATCGCAAGTGGGCCAATAATCAGAGTAAACAAAGAAAGTACCGGCTGTTGATAAAACATTACCGCAACCAGACCAATAAGTGTGAGCGTGTCACGTACAGCGCTCGTGACCATTAATTCTATAACTTTTCGGGCCGCCCGAGCTGTCTGCGTAACTTTCATCAGCAGATTGGAGCTTTCAGTCAGATTAAAAAAAGAGACACCTTGCCTCAGAAGCTTGTCGTAAAGTTTGATCTGCTGGATTGAAACGATCCTGTTTCCGGCCCGCGTCATTGCAACGACCTGAACGTAAGTTGCAATTCCCTTGATCACGAAAATTACAAAAACCGCTAACGACACTCCAGCGATCCTAGCGGAATTGCCGCTGTCGAAAAGAGAATCAACGACGTCCCGCATCATGAAAGCTACCGCAGCAGTGGTCGCCGCGACAAAAGCCATCGCGATCACGGCAACGGTGTACGGCACAACCTGCGCCCGCATGTTTTCCGACAACAGCCGCCACAGAACGGATTCATCCAATTCGTTGGCGAGTTTCTGTTTCAACTTGTTCAATGCGATTTTCCACATTCATTTCAATTGGAACAGGCGAAGGCGGCGCGCCACCGGCGATTGATCCATTTTTAGCTAGATAGTCGGCAAGACAATTTGGGGCAAGCCCGGTATCGGTTCCACCAAATTTTAGCCCAGACGCGCCGATTAAATAACTCGCGGGCTGAAATTCAAGAGTATTTGTCGCAACGTCAATCCGTTCGCTGGTTGCATTTCACCTCAAGATATCATTGGCCAATACATCATTCAGTCATCTCGATCCTAACGGATCTAATGGTTGGGTCTATTCGGCCATAAGCTGCCAGCAACCGTGTTGTCCACTTTTGCGAAATGTAATCTGCCATAAACCTTGATGGCGCGACCAATGTGACACAGCCCCCTGCCCTTTCTGCTTCGGTCAGATGCTGGAACCAGCTCGACCAGAGTTCTGGGTCTCTTTCATGCAGAAAAGCTTGCACTTGTGTCCAAAGATCATCCCCGTTTGCGTTGGCTGAAGCGGTTTTAGCCTGAAAGGGAATCACATTGGTCGTTGGTTCTGGGGCGGTCGACATTCTGTCCAGAAAGTCTGGTCCGATTAAAGGCCACGCGCTGGAACAATCCAGTAGAATTTGTCGCAGGTCCAACGCATACACTGCCACGCGCCCTCGGGCGGCAGGTCTTTTTACCGTTACCCATCCGTTCGATCGGAATTTGGCCATTTCGCGCTTTACAGTTCTTTCTTCCACTGACCATAAACGGGCTATTTCTTCTCGACCTATCGAAAGTTCATTTTTGCGCCAGTTGTATCTTGTCGTAATCAGACAAACGAGCCGGAGTATGCGTCTCTGAAGATGTTTGTCACCAGACAAAGCGAAAACTGTCAGTGCGGATAAAATGTCGTATTTTATGGCAGGCGCGCTACGTCCCACCGGTATTGCAACCTGCATTGTCCTCCTCACCGCTCAAACTGCCTCTAGCGACATTTGCCGCCATATTAGCGCCGTTTGTCAACGCTTTTCCGATTTGTTCTCTGATTAGCGTCCATTGCGCCGATTCTGTCAAGTGCGGAGTAGAATACACACTAAATTCATTCAATAAACTCAAATAAAAATGGTGAACTTTGGTGATGGGGGACAGCCTGAGTGTCCCCTTAAGGCACTTTATTGTCCCCCTATATTCTGATACAGGGCCTCCAATGTCCCCCTAAATCTTGTTTTCTTTCCTCTGCAGGAAGAATCAGTGGTTGCAGTCCCCGGCAATTCGTTTGTGGTTGCAATCTGCCTTAGTTTGTTACCCATGGGTAAGGTCTCAAAGTAAGAATAATTTATTTTGCTATATTCGCAAACTGAGCGTAAATAATAACGGTAGAAAAATTTACGTCCAAAAAAGAGACCTGAGGCATGTACACGCACGAAGACCTAAACGCATTGCGCACGCAGTCCCTTAAACTGCAGGGCTGGATACGACGACAGACATTCAGTCCCGAGATGGAAAAGACGTTGCGCAGGTTCTCCAGTTGGGAGGTGGCTGAATTGATATTTCGTATCAACCAGTCGACATTTCGGGGAAAGTTGGCGGCAGACCCATCGCTGCCAGGTGGCGAGGTAGAGCCAGAGGGGAGGCAGCGATGGTTCAGTCTGGAGGAGGTCAATGAGTTACGCCGTCGGCTCAAGTTGAACCGCAAGGTACTAATGCCTCAGCGTCCGGTCGGTAAACGAGCGATTCGGGCTGCGGTCGCGAATTTCAAGGGAGGTGCAGGAAAATCAACCGTGGCGCTGCACCTGGCCCATGCGGCTGCGCTTGATGGTTACAGAGTGCTTGTCGTAGACTTTGATCCTCAGGCCACGCTCAGCCACTCCATGGGCCTGACTGACGTATCGGAGGACTTTACCGTTTGGGGTATCATGGCCCGAGATTTGATCCGTGAGACTGAGCGGATGAACAGCCGGTCAGTGGCTGCTGAATCTGGTACTGCCCTGCCCCACCGTCAGCTTCCCCCATCAATAACTGACATGGGTTTGGGGGATCTCAGGATCTCAGATTTTATCAAACAAACGTCATGGTCCACCATCGACGCCATACCTTCTTGTGCGAATGCTGCCTTTGTGGAGTTTGCGTCGGCTCAGTATAGGCATCTGAATCCAGAGTGGTCGTTCTTTGCTGCTGTATCACGTTACTTGGATCAGATACCAGATGATGCCTACGATCTGATCTTATTCGATTGCCCGCCGGCCATTGGCTATCAGTCGATGAATGCTGTCTTCGCGGCGGATATGCTCTATATACCGTCTGGTCCTGGATATTGGGAATATGATTCGACTACTTCATTCATCGGACAGCTGGCTGAAGCGTTGGAAGATTTAGCCTATGGGTTCGATAAAACGTTACCCACGGGTAAGATTAGTCTACCCAAAGCCTTCGCTGAGGTGCGTTTCCTTTTGACGCGATATGAGCCGGGAAATGCATTGCACTTGGCGATGTATGACGCCTTCCGTAAGGTTTTTGGCGATCATTTGGCTGAGCATCCGGTCGAAATGACCCGAGCAGTTGAGCAATCCGGGCGGTTCCTAAGTTCAGTCTATGAGATGGACTACCGAGAAATGACACGTGAGACGTGGCGTCGTGCCCGTTCGACTTTTGATAATGCATATGAAGAGTTTCGGGGCGTGATGTTGTCGGCCTGGGACAAATTGGAGGATGACGCATGAGCCGCAAGCGCAGAATGTTTGATATCGATGTGCCGGCGATGGAAGATATTCCTGCCAGCAAGGTTCCGGAAAAAGCGTCGGAAAAAAGACGCGGCCCAATGGCGGCAGCTATTACGGAAAATGCAGAGGCTTTGCGGGACCAGCAGTCAACTCAAGATGCCATAAGAGAAGAGAATGATCGCCTCGCCCACGAGCTGGTACGGCTTCGGTCAGAAGGATTAGTTACCGAGCGAATTGCCCTGCATGACGTCGTTACTGAAAAACTGACAAGGGATCGGAAACCCGGACCGGATGCAGAGTTGGAGGAACTGAAGGCTTCGATTCAAGACATTGGGTTATCCAATCCGATCCGCGTCGAACGCCGAGCTGATGGTCGATTCGACTTGATTCAGGGAATGCGTCGACTATCCGCTTACCGAGATTTGTTTGAGGAAACAGGTGAGCAGGAATATGCGGCCATTCCAGCCGGAATTTCAGACGGAGCAGATCTGGGCGACAGTTACCGTCGTATGGTCGATGAAAATTTGATCCGAAAGGATATCTCGTTTGCAGAAATGGGTACCCTCGCCCTAGCCTATGCTGCCGAGCCGGACAATGACTGTGCAGATGTCGACAAAGCGGTGACAATCCTATTTAAATCAGCCAGTTACACCAAACGCAGCTACATACGAGCGTTCGCCAGTCTGATTATGATGCTGGGTGAAGATTTGAACCATCCCAATGAAATACCGCGGAATGTTGGGGTTGAACTCAAGCGTAGGCTCGATTCTGATCCTGGATTGGTCCATCGGCTTCGTGCCGCATTAAACGGCGAACCTGATAGGGACGGTGCACGCGAGATATCTATTTTGCGAGAATTTCTGAATTCGGCCGCCGCCCCGGAAAGGAAACAAAACGCTCAAGGTCAAGAAAAACCGCGCCGCGCCAAAACTACCTTTCAGGTTTCGGGCAGGGACGGAATTGCAAAGTGCTCGGCCTCAAGCGGACGGATCGAGTTGAGGTACAATCTGGATTTTACAAGGGTGGACCGCGCCAAACTGGAGCGAGCAATAGCAACTATGATCGATGAATTACGTGAAGAGGAAGATATTACCCACGGGTAAGATTTTGTCGGAATGTCTTTAAAAGGTGCTGGGTGAACCTCGGCGCCTTACTTATTTAAGCAAGTCCGTCGCTGGGTTTTCAGCGATTTCGACGTCATCGTAATATTTTTGAGCTTGTGCCATTGATCGGTGCAGGGACAACCGCATGGCCGCTTGTATCGGGGCACCATCCAACGCAGCTTGCGTCAAAAACCCTGAACGAAGCCCGTGCGGTGAAGCAAACCCATCTGGCAGACCAGCTAAAGACAAGCGATGTTTAACGATTTGATAAACAGCATCGGGGCTAAGTGGACGCTTAAGAACACGGTCAGCTTTTGATATCGGGCGAAACAGTGGCCCATTGTCGATTGCGCCCAGCTCGATCCAATGTATCAATGCTTGGGCTGAGCGACCTTTTAGAACCAACCGCGGTGTCTTTCCTTTAGCGGTCGTTTTTGTCTCTATCAGCGAAATCCAGATCAAACCGTTCTGGTGGAAATCTTTCAAAGAAACATCACTGCGCTGGAGTTCTACTATTTCGGACCGCCGTCTTCCGCCTGAGGCCCATCCCAACATTAGTAGGGCGCGATCACGACAATCGCGTCGTGTACCAGAACATGTTGCTAACATTTGTTCCAGAATATCGCGAGTAATAGGGTTCGCTGATTTTGGACTAGGGGGGCGACCCGCAGCGCGGCGAGCTTTTGCCCGGGCTTGTTTGACACGTGGAGCATCAAAGGGAGAGCGCAGGTTTTTCATGCGATGAAATGCCTGCCACGAAGCTATACGCCGATCCAACGTAGATGGGGCAGGGCAGTCCAGAGTTCGCCGTAACCCTTGCGCAATAAGCACTTGCGCTGCAACACGTGCCGCTTCTGCTTCGGGCGCCTCATTTAGGTCTCGGGCGTGGTCGAGTATAAAGGCCAGGGCGGTTGGCTCAGTCTCAGGCCAAAGAAGGTCTTCTTGAAATCGTGCCAATTTCCATGCGGTCAGGTAAACGAGGTCGCGTTCATAAGCGCGCAAAGTGTTTGCCGGGGTTCCCTCTATGTACAGGTCGGTCAGAGCTTCGTGATCTGCTTCTGAAAGGGCAGGGGTAAGATTGGGGATATAGGGCGCTGGAACTGACATTGAGTGCAATATGAACCGAAATCGTCAAGAATTCAATTAAGCCCGATAACAGAAACTTATCAGGAGTAATTGTGAAATCTCATTTTGATCTCAGTAACTCTCAAAAATGTAAAAAAACGAGCGTTAATGGAGATAGCAACATATCAGGATGGGAAAACCAAAAGGACGTGGTGCTAGCCTAATATTCAGCTGTCTGGGAACGCGAAAAGTGATCAACATCTCCATTCTGATTGTTGCGGCTGGTATATCTGTAGGTCAGGATGATTTTGATGAATCACGCGCAACAGTTGAATGCCTGGCCGCATGGCCAGGAATTTCGGCTTGCCAGACTCTAGCACGTTGGACTTGGTGGAATTTATTGAAGATCCAAAGCATCCTTAAGTCACTCTCGTAGTAAGTACCAAAAGCGAAAAGAGGATTGGGTCGGGGAGTCCTGTGTATCTAATGTATAGTAAAAGCCCAACTACCTTTGAGCAGCTGCTAGGTCCCTTGCAAAAATCGAGTGAAATCGAAGTAAGCTATGAACGAAGCCACGCTGATCATTTCCTACATGCTGTTTCACTTATTAGGTGCAATTCAATCTCGGCCTCAGCCGTAATAGGTTTCCAGGAACTTTAGGATCGTAATTCCGGTGATCCCGAAAATAACGAAAGTTAAACCGACATTACATAGGAAATTCGCCTTGGCTGACGGTTTTCTACTCGTATTAATCTGCGAAAAAGATTCTTCAGCCTGATCCATGTCCGAGTGCATTGGTGTCGTCAAAAGTGCCGCTAGCAAAAAGACACCGCCTAGTACTACGAAAAGTAAAGCAACAGCCAAGCCTATCTTCATTTTGGAAGCTCAACTTTTTAATCGAAATGCCGGCGCTTTGGATTGGACAAATTTGTAAATTCTTTAATGTAAAAATTGCTCCCAAGCTCTTCCCGAGGATAAGACCCCGGGAAGAAATCTAAACCAGCTTCCTAACTTGGTTAGGTTGCCACGTCAAAATCGACGGCAGTGTATTTTTTGTCCAGATAGTCTTCCAGACCTTGGCTACCGCCTTCCTTGCCCAGACCACTTTCCTTGACACCACCAAACGGCGCTTCAACCGTTGTGATCAGGCCAGAGTTTACGCCAATCATTCCGTACTCCAACCCTTCGTTGAGACGCATGATTCTGCCAAAATCTTTGGTATATGCGTATGCACAGAGGCCAAACTCAGTATCATTCGCCATAGCGATTGCTTGGTTTTCGCTGTCAAAGCGGAAAATAGGAGCGAGTGGTCCGAATATTTCTTCTTTCGCAACGCGCATGCTTTGATTGGCTTCAGTAACCACGGTGGGATGGAAGAAGGTATGGCCAAGCTCATGCCGGGTTCCGCCTGTCGCGACTTTTGCACCGCGGTCAACTGCATCAGCCAACAGTTCTTCTACTTTTGCCAGGCTGTCATCATCGATCAGTGGCCCTTGTTGAACACCTTCGTCAAGGCCGTTACCAATTTTTAAGGCGTTGGTTTTTTCAACAAGCTTTTCAACGAATGCATCATATACGTCCGAGTGTACGTAGAAACGGTTGGCGCAAACACAAGTTTGTCCTGAATTTCTGAATTTCGAAATGATAGCACCTTCAGCAGCGGCATCCAGGTCGGCATCTTCAAAGACCAGAAACGGCGCATTGCCGCCCAATTCCATGCTGACTTTCTTGACTGTGTCCGCAGACTGCCGGATTAGTTCTTTTCCGACTTCGGTCGAACCTGTGAAAGTAACTTTGCGTACATCCGGAGAGCTCATTATCGCGCCACCAATTTGACGGGCAGAACCTGTCAGAATATTCACGCTTCCTTTGGGAAATCCGACCTCTTCGCAAAGTGCACCCCAGGCCAATCCTGAGTACGGCGTGGCAGTGGCTGGTTTTGCGACCACGGTGCAGCCAGCTGCTAGAGCCGGGCCGAGTTTGCGGGCCAACATCGATGACGGGAAGTTCCACGGGGTGATCATGCCAACGACGCCCACGGGGTGAGTTGTAACAAGGAACTTTCTGCCGTTCGTTGGCGAGGGAACAATCTCACCTTTGGTTCTGCGGATTTCTTCGGCGAACCAACGGACATAAGCAGCCCCAATGGTAATCTCGCCCAGAGATTCAGCGAGTGGTTTGCCTTGTTCAATTGTGAGAAGTTCCGCAAGGCTCTGTTTGTTGTCCAGCAGGGCGTCTTGCAGGTCCCAAAGAAGATTGACCCGTTCGAGCAGTGGCATCGATGAAAACTCAGGGAACGCTAGTTTAGCAGCTTCAATTGCGCGCAGGGTCTCTTCTGTGCCGCAGTTCGGAACAGTTCCGATCACTTCGCCGGTCGCAGGATTCTGGACGTCGATCAGAGCATCCGAGTCAGCGGCAATCCAGTCCCCGCCTACATAGCATGCTTCTCTCAAGTACTTTTGGTAGCTCACATATATCTCCTTAGTCTTCTTGTTGAACGCTTTCGGTGAACCTTTGAGGTCACCTGAGGCGTTAAAGAGTTTTTACTTCACTGTTAGATCGCAGTGTTTGATTCCGGGGCAGCGGCTCAATTTCTTTGGGCACCCAAGAGTATTTTGGAATAGGTGTCCACACCTTGAGCCCCGGAAACGGCAAAAGACGGTCGAATGACCACAGTTGGTACACTGCTGACCCTTAAATCTGTCCAGTAGCGTTGGCGTGTGCGAACGGCCATGGCTCTGCTTTCTTCTTCAAGGACTTTACGCACGTTGTCGTCGGGCAGCCCTACAGAGTCTGCAATTTTGACCAGTATTTCAATGTCACTGATATTTTGTCTTTGACCGAAGAAGGCTTCAAACAGCTTGATCGAAACGTCCTGGGATTTGTCGTAGTCTCCGGCATAGTTAACTAACTGATGAGCTTTGAATGTGTTGTACATTCGCATTTCATCAAAATAGTCGAATTTAAATCCAAGTTCGGCTCCGATTGCAGATATCCTTTCGCGCGATCGAATGCTTCCCTCCAAAGTTGTCCCATACTTTTCGGCCATATGCGCCCGAAGGTTTTGCCCTTCTTTAGGCAATTTGGGGTTCAACTCGAACGGTTGCCAACTGATTTTGACGTCGACGCCTGTATTCTCGGACGCCGCCTTTAGTTGGT
>NZ_JBXWRL010000083.1:0-10670 GCF_059612885.1 Ruegeria sp. YKSD179
AAAACAATAAAATGCTGCATGAAGCTGGCCGGAGCGACCAACCCTACCAGCAGCATCAGCGCGCCACCCACGCCAAGCAGGGTAAACTGCTGCTTGGTCTGGGCCTTGAAGGCTGCCAGTTCCTGCGCCTTTTTTTCTTCCGGCGTCAATTCCTTGACTTCGGGTTTCGTTTGAGCAGCGATCGCCTGCACCTTGGGGGGCGGCGGTGGGAAGGTTATCTCACCTTCGTAAGTCACAGTCGCGCCACGGATCACATCGTCTTCCATGTCGTGATTGACCTTACCGTCCTTATCGGGCGTTAAGTCCGTCATCATGTGGCGAATATTGGTTGCGTAGAGTGACGAAGACTGCGCCGCCATCCGGCTTGGGAAGTCGGTATAGCCAATGATTGTTACGCCATTGCTTGTAATAACCTTCTCGTCCGGTACCGTGCCTTCGACGTTGCCGCCGCGTTCTGCTGCAAGATCAACAATGACCGAACCCGGTTTCATCGCCTTTACCATATCCTCCAACCACAGCTTTGGTGCAGGTCGGTTGGGGATCAACGCAGTCGTGATGACAATGTCCATCTCCGGAGCCAGCTCCCGGAATTTGGCCAGTTGAGCATTCCGGAATTCCTCAGACTGAACCGAGGCATATCCGCCCGTTGCAGCGCCATCCTGTTGTTCTTCTTCGAAGTCCAGATATACGAATTCTGCACCCATGGATTCGACCTGCTCGGCGACCTCGGGCCGTACATCGAATGCATATGTGATAGCGCCCAAAGAGGTTGAGGTACCGATAGCCGCCAGTCCCGCCACACCGGCACCGACGATCAGCACCTTCGCAGGTGGAACTTTACCTGCGGCGGTCACCTGACCAGTAAAGAAACGGCCAAAGTTGTTGCCTGCTTCGATCACCGCGCGGTAACCGGCGATGTTCGCCATTGAACTCAACGCGTCCATCTTCTGTGCGCGCGAAATCCGTGGCACCATCTCCATAGCAATCACATTTGCGCCTTTGGATTTGGCCAACTCCATACCTTCTTCGTTCCCAGCCGGATTAAAAAAGGAAATCAGGGTCTTACCTTTAGTCAAACGCTTCAGCTCTGTCTCGGTTGGCTGGCGTACCTTGGCGACAATATCAGCAGCCTTCCATAAGGAAGCTGCAGTTTTAACAACTTCGACACCAGCCTCTTTGTACAAGGCATCGGAAAAGCCCGCCGCCGCGCCAGCACCTTTTTCGATCAGGCATTCATACCCAAGCTTCTGCAATTGACGGGCCGAGTCCGGGGTCATTGCAACCCGGTTCTCACCGTCAAAAATTTCCTTTGGCGTTCCTATCTTCAACGGTGAATTCCCCCTAATTTTCGATTTGTTCGCGCAGGTGGTTGGTATTCTTCGTCAAGCTCTGATGTATCTCGCGAAAGATTATTTCGCAAGCGCAGCATTTTTTACGCCGTATAAAAACCCTCAAATGCTCAGATCCATCGGCGTGTTTGGCGCTCATAGCGGGCAAATTCCGACCGAAAAGTCCGTCGCAGGCGATCTTCCTCCGCCAATATGAAGCGGTGCTCCAGCACCCATACAAACAATGGGACCAAAGCCAGAGACAAAACCGCATCGAACCTGATGATCAGTCCGGTCAGGATCAATACATCGCCAAGGTAAATTGGATTTCGGCTGCGTTTGAAAATACCTGTCCGGATCAACGATGTCGGCGTCTGGTGCGGTATCACTGTGGTCTTGAAACGCCGAAACTCCACAATTGCCATTAGGATCAAAATGACGCCTCCACCGATCAGCAACCCACTGATAAGGTCGGTGAACCAACCCTCAAGCGATAAACCGAATGAGAAGTAACGCGACTGCAACCAAGCGAGGATTGCAACACCCAGTAACCAAACCGGGGGGACATCAATATTGCGCATGCTTTGAAATTCCGTATTTCCAGAAACCCGGATACATGTCGTTTTCCAGCAAAGATGTATCGTTTTCCGGTGCTATTGGCAAAAACACAGATGGTCGCAGGTATCTAAAATACACCTTCAAACATGGACCTATGAGCGATGGACACGACCAGCCGTATCATCTAGCCACTTGGCATCTGAACCGAAAACAAACCTGACGGAAACTCAATGACAGACTTTGCCGCCACGAAAGCCAAATTTTACCTGCCGCACGGCATGATCTATCTGGACGGCAATTCGCTTGGACCAATGCCCAAGGAAGCGAACGCGCGAGTTCACAGCATGATTACTGACGAATGGGGGCAGATGTTGATAACCGGCTGGAACAAAGCCGGATGGATGGGCATGCCTACTGGATTGGGCGACAGGATCGGCCGCTTGATAGGGGCAGAACCGGGCAGTGTTGTGGTCGGCGACACTCTTTCGATCAAAGTTTACCAAGCGGTGGCTTCGGCGCTGGAGTTGCGCCCAGATCGCAAGGTCGTGCTTTCAGACAGTGGAAACTTCCCCTCGGATCTTTATATGGCGGACGGCCTACTACGTTCACTTGGGCCAGACTACGAACTGCGTGTGGTCGACCCAGAAGTGATTGCAGAACACATCTCCGACGACGTTGCCGTATTACTTCTGACCGAAGTTGATTATCGAACCGGTCGTATGCATGACATGAAGACACTAACTGAACTCGCACATTCAAATGGTACGGTGACAGTATGGGATCTTGCCCATTCCGCGGGCGCAATCCCAGTACACTTGGCCGAGTGCAATGCCGACTTTGCCGTCGGGTGCACTTACAAATACTTGAATGGCGGGCCTGGTGCGCCGGCTTTTATCTACATTGCACCGCGTTTGGCGGAGAAAGTGCGGCCAGCGCTATCCGGCTGGTTGGGGCACGAAGCTCCATTCGCGTTTAATTTGGATTACCGCCCCGGCACTGGTATTGAGCGGATGCGGGTAGGCACGCCACCAGTCATCCAAATGGCGGCATTGGCCTCTGCTCTTGATATTTGGGACACAGTCGACATGACAGATGTTCGATCAAGATCTATCGAGTTGACGGAATTATTCCTTAAACGGGTCGAGGCCACGTGCCCCGACTTAGAGCTCGCCAGCCCCCGCGATCCGAACGAACGAGGAAGCCAGATTTCATTCCGCTTCAAAGAAGGGTATGCTGCTATGCAGGCGCTGATCGCCCGTGGTGTGATCGGGGACTTTCGAGCTCCTGACATAATGCGGTTCGGTTTCACCCCTCTCTTTATCGATACTGCAGATGTCGAGCAGGCCGTTGAAATTATGTCGAAAATCATGAAAGATATGTTGTGGGACAATCCTGAATACAAGATTCGTCAGCGGGTTACTTGACTTCGAGTCCGGCTCCAAACAAGGCTGCCACCTGTGCAATTCTTTTTTCAAATTCGCTGGCGCTTGAAGCGGTCAGTTTGATACCTTTTAAGGTGGCAGTGATTGTCCTGGCTGTCTCTTCAGCTTTGTCCGGCAGGCAAACACGCCCAGCAGTATCTTCACGCGCTAACCAATCTGCGTACAGCTGGGTCAGCTTTGCCTCGCCTTGTTCGACAATATCCGTGGACATCGATTTTGTGGCGTCCAACATCTCGACCCCATGGGGAGAAGCCAGAATTGCAGCCATTCCATCTGACTGAGCAAGAATAGCCCGGCTTACTATTTGCGATACGGCCCCTTTCGATTGTAAGGCCTTGAAAACGGAAGAAATCTTTTCTTCGTAATGCAACTGGGTGAGTTTGCGAACGATGTCTTGTTTGTTTTTGTAATGCAAATAGACGGCAGGTCGGGACATTCCCGCCCCTTTTGCAATGTCATCCATCGAAGTTTTTCGGAACCCGTAGGTTGCAAAGGCTTGAAACGCGGAACTTAGGATCGCCGCCTGCTTCGGATCGTCGATTACGTCTATCATAAACCAAGCCCTGACAGTTTTTGTTTATTTTGTCAATTGACATCCTGACATTTTACGACAACTATGTCATAAATCTGCCACGGAAAATGAGGCACGCAATGGCGACCACCTTAAAGATCAACGGTACACCCCATCAGGTTAATTTGCCTGATGATGTTCCACTCTTGTGGGTTCTGCGAGACGAAGTTGGCCTGACCGGTACCAAATTTGGATGCGGTGTAGCCGCTTGTGGCGCGTGTACTGTCCATATCGATGGTGAGGCAGTTCGATCATGTCAGGTTGCCCTTTCTGACGTATGGGGAGATGTGACCACAATCGAAGGACTGGGAACGCCAGAGGCGATGGCTACGATTCAGAAATCATGGGTGGATCACCAAGTTGCCCAATGCGGTTATTGCCAGTCAGGTCAAATCATGCAGGCAGCAGCATTGTTGTCGGAAAACCCGACCCCTACAGACTCCGAGATCGATGATGCGATGCAGGGCAATCTGTGCCGTTGCGGAACCTATCCGCGTATCCGCGCGGCCATCCACGATGCCGCAGCCAAATTGAGGGAGGCCTAGACGATGGCAAGCATAGGTAAAATCCTGCGCCGTACCTTTCTAATTGGATCTGCCGCTGTAGTTGGCGGTGTCGCTTTCGGCGCGTATTACGTTTCTCGCCCCGCCGCAAATCCACTGAAGCCAGGCGAAGGCGAAACGGTATTGAGCCCGTTCGTCATGATCGACCAAGAAGGCGTTACTCTTTTCGCTCCGCGCGCTGAGATGGGCCAGAGTGTCATGACCACCTGGGCTGCGCTGATTGCCGAAGAACTAGATGTTGAATTGGACCAAATCCGTGTGCTGCACGGTCCTGCGGCTGCAGCTTATTACAACTCAGCACTGGTTGGTGAGGGCTTGCCAAACAAAGGCTATGACATCTCGAACTTCCAACACAATCTAGGCGAAGCCCTAGGTGTGCTTGGCAGGACGCTCAGCCTGCAGGTCACGGGCGGCTCAACCTCGATGAAAGACGGGTTCGAGCGGATGCGAATGGCGGGTGCAACAGCGCGAGAGACGCTGAAGCAGGCTGCAGCCGAAAGGCAGAACATCGACCGAGATCAATTGACTACAGAAAATGGAGCGGTAGTTGCACCAGATGGGACGCGTATCCCATATACCGAACTCGCAGAAGCAGCGGGTCAGATCGATCCGCCCAAGGTTACCCTTCGCGATCCGTCTGAATGGCGCCTATTGGGTCAGCCACAGCAACGTCTGGATACGCCGGGAAAATCCACTGGTACGGCTGAATTCGGGATCGATGTTCGGCCCGAAGGAATAATGTTTGCCTCCGTGCGCATGAACCCCAAATTGGGCGGTGCGATGAACAGCTTCGACGCCGGTGTAGCCAAATCTATGCCTGGCGTAGAAAAGGTTGTCGATTTGGGCACAGGTGTCGCGGTTATTGCCACCAATACTTGGTTGGCTATTCAGGCAGTCGAAGCGATTGAAGTGGACTGGGGCGATGCTCCTTATCCACCCGAAAATGACCAGTTGTTCGCACAGATTGCCGCGGCGTTCGACGATCGACCAAATTCGACTATGCGCGACGATGGGGATGTCGACGCAGTTCGTGAAGGTGTCACTGAAATTACTGCTGAATATTCAGCGCCTTACTTGGCTCATTCCACTATGGAGCCAATGAACGCCACCGCTCTTTATTCCGGCGGCAAACTGGAACTTTGGTGCGGGAATCAAGCCCCAACTCTGATTCGAATGCGTGTGGCCAATATTGCCGGCCTTGATACCGAAAACGTTGAAATTCACACAACCTATTTGGGTGGAGGTTTCGGGCGACGCGGCGAGCTGGATTTTGGCGAAATCGCCACGAAGGTTGCCATGGCGATGCCGGGCACACCGATCCAGACCACCTGGAGCCGAGAAGAGGACATGCGCCACGACTTTTACCGCCCCGCCGCAATGGCGCGGATGCGGGGCGCGGTAAAGGATGGCAAAGCTGTTGTGATCGACGGCAAAGTTGCATCGCAGTCCTGTACTCATCAAGCTGTGCAACGGGTAACAGGCTTTGCTGGGGGTGGACCTGACAAGGTTTTGGTAGAAGGTTTTTTCAATCAGCCATACGCAGTTCCAAACTACCGCATGAGCGGTCACGTTGCCGATCTTGCGGTTCCTGTAGGTTTCTGGCGGTCAGTAGGCAACAGTCACAATGGATTCTTCCATGAAACCTTTATGGACGAAATGGCTCACGCCGCGGGGCAAGACCCTTTGGAGTTTCGGTTGGAACTAACCAAATCCGAACACGCCCCATCGGCTGGTTGCCTACAAGCCGTAAAGGAAATGTCCGGCTGGACAGGAAAGACCCCTTCGGGGGTTGGGCGCGGCGTTGCCCTGACCTATAGCTTTGGCACCCCGGTCGCTCAGGTGATCGAAGTCGTCGACGAAGACGGAACGATCCGGATCAAAAAGGCATGGATCGCCTGCGACGTAGGTCTCGCACTTGATCCTGCAACGGTACAGGCACAAATGATTGGCGGCATGATCTATGGCCTTTCCGCGGCTGTTCAGGGCGAAATTACATTCGCTGACGGCGAAGTCGAACAATACAACTTTCCAGATTATGACGCGCTGCGTATGCACAACGCTCCGAAAACAGAGGTTCGTATTCTAGAGACAAATAAACATTTGGGCGGTGTGGGAGAGCCCGGAACACCGCCATCCATGCCAGCACTAGGTAACGCTCTATTCGATCTTACAGGGCAACGTGCACGTAGCCTTCCGCTTAACAAGCAGTTCGATTTACTCGTGTAATTTAATCATTCAGCCCGGTCATCCACCGGGCTGTATCAGCTAGTTAACTTAAGCGGACTTTTTCAAATGCGTCGCCTTTCGGCTCGCCGACCAGTTGCGAACAGCTGCGCCAAACGCCTCGAACAAAGGGCGGGAGACCGGATCATTTGCAGCATCCCACTCTGGATGCCACTGCACGGACAAAGTGAAACCCGGCGCATCTTTTACATACATCGCTTCGGGTGTTCCGTCAGGAGCATGACCATCGATCACAACACCGCGTCCGATCGTTTTTATGCCCTGACCATGCAGCGTATTGGTCATTACTTCGGTTGCTCCAAAGAGGTCGTGAAACACTCCGCCTTCGGCAAGCGTTACAACATGGCGTAACGCAAATTTCTCTTCCAGCGTTCCGTCTGGGGGCATTCTGTGGTTCTGGCGCCCCGGCAGGTCGCGGATTTCAGGATAGAGTGTTCCGCCCAGTGCGACGTTGACCTCCTGAAATCCCCGGCAAATTCCAAAGAAAGGTTGCCCACGCTCAACACAAGCCCGCACTAAAGGCAGCGTAATGGCGTCCCTCGCCCGATCAAAATCACCATGTGCGGCAGTAGCGGATTCGCCATATTCTTCTGGGTGCACATTTGGCCGCCCACCTGTCAGCAAAAAACCGTCGCAGACTTCCAGCAATTCTTCTACAGAGACAAAACGTGGGTCAGCGGGGATAAGCAATGGTACGCAATCCGAAACATTTGAAACCGCATCCGAGTTCATCGTCCCGCCCGCATGGGTCGGATATTGATCATTCATCAGATAAGAGTTGCCGATAATACCGACGACCGGACGCACCATTCATTCCTCGCTGCATTTTAGAACCGTTCGAACATTCATGCCAAAAATATCCGGACTTTCAATGTGCGAAGTTGCAGTTTGCACTGTGAATTTCTCAACATCTACACGCCGTTGCCACAGATAAGCCGCAGTTTTAGGTCAATCAAGCCTAAACCAATGGTACTGGGTCGCTGGCGATGACAACAACTGTTACCAATCAAAGTAAGACTCGGCTGCTCGCCGTGTCAGAATGTCTATGCCGACCTGAATTCATTCTTGCCTGCCTGTTGGCTTTGATCATCGCTCTTTGCGTTGCGTTATCCATGATCAAGGCCCAGCCCATCGCCTGGGCTGGTTTCGGGCTTGGTTTGACGCCCACATTGGGTCTGTTCGCTGTGGGGGTTTATATTCGACAGTTTAAAAACCAGCCGCGCATTGCACAGCTTGCCATCGCGAACAGCCTGTTTTTAGGATTTATGGGCATCACGACGTTGCTGATTTACCTGCGCTTCCCAATTTCAGAGTTGGTGTATGACCAATGGCTGATGCAGGCCGACGCAGCAATCGGATATTCGTGGCCCAATATAATAAAGACAGTCGCAGCTAATCCGGATTATGGGTACGTGCTGCGCTTTGTTTATCTCAGCTCACTGCCGCAACTTTTCATTATGGTAGCTTACCTAGCGTTGACCGGCAGGGCCGAAACACTGAACCAAGCTTTGCTGGCCGGAACCCTCAGCCTTTTGCTGACAACCTTAATCTGGTGGATCGCACCAAGTGTCGGGCCATCGGCATTTCACAGTCTGCCCGCCGGACTAGAAAGCCAGATAGGTCTTGTCACAAACAGTAACTACGCCGAAATTCTACGCAGCTTGGCCCATCAGGGGCTGGAGGTGATCAGACCGTCGGACATTGTAGGAACAATTGCCTTTCCGTCCTACCATACCGTTATGTCGCTTTTAGTGGTTTGGTATTTGCGTGGCACACCACTAATAATTCCAGCGTTAATGCTCAACATCATGATGATACCCGCAATACTGTCTCACGGTGGGCACCACTTGGTTGACTTGGCCGGGGGAATGTTAGTTTTCGCAGTCGCAGCTTGGTTTGCAACGCGATCATGGATGCACCACGCAAAAGGCTAGTTCAAACCTCTCCGATCAGACCTGCTGCTTCGATACCTTTAATCGCGGCGGCGGCGTCATTATCCGAAGTATCACCTGTAACTCCTACTGCACCGATTACAGCGCCCTTTCGGTCGCGTAATAATACACCTCCGGGTACTGGGATAACTTGTCCGCCATAGACGCCATTCACACAGGCCATGAAGTAGGCTTGCGCTTCGGCCCTTTGCATCTGCGCAGTACCCGCCATTCCCAACATAACCGAACCGTAGGCCTTGCCCTGAGCTATCGCAAAGCGACCCGGAGCCGCTCCGTCTTCACGTTCAAATGCGATCACATGACCACCAGCATCCAGCACAACCACCGATAAGGGCTTCATTCCGACCTCGCGGCCATGTTCCAACGTCTTGCGCACGATCGTTCGTGCCTTGCGTAGTGAAATCGACATTTCCAGCCCTTTCGCGTGATGGCTTTTTGTCAAAATGCAAGAACAGGCACTCTTGCCATAAAATACCTAATTATTCTGTGCTTTCAGTTCCAAACGTCGAGCATGCAAGACGGGCTCGGTATAACCTGAAGGCTGAACACGCCCTTTAAACACAAGGTCACAAGCCGCCTGAAAAGCTATGCCATCAAAACCCGGAGCCATTGGGGTGTAAACCGGGTCATCCGCGTTTTGACGGTCCACAACGGCAGCCATCTTTTGCATGGCCGACATCGTCTCTGATTGGCTTACCACATCGTGATACAGCCAATTGGCCAATGCTTGGGACGAAATACGACACGTTGCCCGATCTTCCATCAGGCCAATGTCGTTAATGTCAGGTACCTTTGAACAACCAACGCCCTGATCGATCCAACGCACGACATACCCAAGTATGCCTTGCGCATTGTTTTCGATCTCGCGGGCAATTTCTTCGTTGCTCAAATTGCGACCACCCAGCAACGGAATAGTCAGCAGATCGTCCAATGTGCCGCGTGCTCCACCAGCCGCGATTTCATCCTGCCGCGCCAAAACATCCACCTTGTGATAGTGCGTCGCATGCAAGGTTGCGGCCGTTGGTGACGGCACCCAGGCACAAGTAGCCCCTGCCATTGGATGAACGATTTTGGCGGCAAGCATGTCACCCATCCGGTCCGGCATAGCCCACATGCCTTTACCGATCTGAGCCTTTCCCTTTAGGCCACATGCCAGCCCGATATCAACGTTGCGATCCTCGTACGATGTAATCCAAGGCGTGTCCTTGATATCGCCTTTGGGCAACATTGGGCCGGCTTCCATTGACGTATGAATTTCGTCTCCGGTTCGGTCCAAAAACCCGGTATTAATGAACGCTACTCGGGATTTTGCTGCCCGAATACATTCTTTTAGGTTCGCCGAGGTTCGGCGCTCTTCATCCATAATGCCAAGCTTCACAGTATTGCGGGGCAGACCGAGGATGTCTTCGACCATGTCGAAAATTTCCACCGAAAACGCAACTTCTTCCGGCCCGTGCATCTTGGGCTTGACCACATAAACCGAACCTTCGACCGAGTTGCCACCCTCTCTCTTCAGGTCGTGCATAGCGATCAGCGTAGTACAGAGCGCGTCCATCAAACCTTCGCCAATCTCGCGACCCTCAGCGTCCAGAATCGCGGGATTGGTCATAAGGTGCCCGACATTGCGGACAAGCATCAGCGAACGACCTTTTAGCGTTGCTGATCCGCCACCAGCTTGGGTGTAGGTAACATCATCCGACAGTTTACGGGCAAACGTTTTACCACCTTTAGTGACCAGTTCGACGAGGTCACCTTTCATTAGGCCCAGCCAATTGCCGTAGGCAACCACTTTATCCTCGGCATCAACACAAGCGACCGAGTCCTCGCAATCCATGATCGTAGTCAAGGCAGACTCAAGGCGAATATCTGAAATGCCAGCAGGATCTGACGCCCCGATCGCACTCGACGGGTCGATCATAATCTGAAGATGTAGACCGTTGTTTTTGAGCAGTATGAAATCGGGACTGTCTGCCGCTCCCCCAAAGCCAACAAATTTAGCAGGGTCGGACAAG
>NZ_JBXWRL010000084.1:0-10750 GCF_059612885.1 Ruegeria sp. YKSD179
CGGCGGTGCAGGCCCTGAAGACCGGCGACCAGATCACCGACACGCTGACCGTCTCCACCATCGACGGCACCACCAAGCAGATCACCGTCACCATCAACGGCACCGACGACACCGCCACAATTGGCGGTGTCGACACTGGCAATGTTTCGGAAGGCAGCCGTGGAAAAGACATGTCGCCTGACTACGCGCAGCCGGGTATGGCGACCCTGGATAGAGCGCCGCTCTATGCCGATGGAAAACTCACCATTATTGACCCGGATGCGGGCGAAGCAGAGTTCGACACCAAGGGCCTCGGCTTTACCTATCATGGGAAGTACGGCGACCTGATGCTGAATGCTGACGGCAACTGGCACTATCACGCCGATGCAGGCCACACAGCCTCAACCGGCGGTCTGGCGACCACCCATGGCAGGGTGATCGACCAGTTGGGCGCTGGACAGAGCTTGACCGATACGATCACGGTCTATGCAAAGGATGGAACCGCCCATGACATCACCATCACCATCCATGGCAGCAATGACCGGCCCTATTGTTCGTCCGAAGTGGCGCTCTCAGGGGGAACCGAAGACACTACACAAACGCTGACCAAGGCCCAGCTCCTGTCCAATACGGTTGAGGTAGACGCCAACGACGCTGGCAAGCTGTCGCTTTCCGGGCTGCGGGCAGATCACGGTTCGATCCGCGACAATGGCGATGGTACCTTCACCTTCACGCCGGAGAAGGATTACAGCGGCGCGGTCCACTTCACCTATGACGTGAAGGACGCCCATGGCGGGGTGACCCACACCGGAGCCACCACAACACTGGCGGCCGTCGGCGATGCCGCCGTGATCACCGGGACGGATACCGGGTCGGCGACCGAAGACAAGGTGCACGGCCGGATCGTGATCAGTGGCGATCTGGACGTGACGGATCCGGACGGTCCAGGACAGGAGCATTTCCAATACAGCCAGTTCGGGGAACATGCTGTCTCCGACCCGTTTGGCGGCAGCCTGCACATCAGTTCCGCGGGAACGTGGAGCTATGTCACTGACAACAGCAACGCAGCCGTTCAACAACTCGCAGCAGGTCAGGTCGGTCATGCCACCTACCGGGTCTCTTCCGCGGACGGCACGACGCATCAGATCCAGATCACGATCCATGGGACCAACGATGCGCCGGTTCTGAGCGCCGCGACGGCCTCGGCGACCGAGGACGGGTCGTCGGTCTCGGGACAGATGTCGGCGACGGATGTCGATACCGGCGACACGCTGGCCTATTCTCTGGGGCAGGCAGCCCCGGCGGGGTTCACGCTGAACGCGGACGGGTCCTGGAGCTTTGATCCGACCGACGCCGCCTACCAGCACCTCGCGGCAGGCGCGACGCAACAAGTGACGATCCCCGTCACCGTCACGGACAGCACCGCGACCGACACGCAGAACCTGACCATCACCGTCACCGGCACCAACGATGGGCCAGCGGTCAGCGGACCGGTCACCCTGCCCGGCGGCACCGAGGACAAATCGGTGCAGATCACCGTGACACAGCTAATCGAGCATGCCACGGATATCGACACCGGCGATCAGCTCTCAGTCGCGGGCCTCACCGCAAGCCACGGCACAATCTCTGGCGACGCGGCAAACGGCTTCACATTCACACCGGACCCGAACTACAACGGACCTGTCAGCCTAAGCTACACCGTCACCGACGGCCACGGCGGTACAGTTGCGCAGACTGCTTCGCTGACGCTGGTTCCGACCGGGGATGCGGCAAGCGTGTCTGGACAAGATACCGGTGCAGTCACAGAGGACAGAATTTCCGGGATGCAGTGGCTACGGGTCGGTGGCCATCTCGATGTGATTGATCCGGACGCTGGTGAAGACCGGTTTATCGGCAACACACACTATCAGCCTGCCTATCCGACCTCACTGGGTGGCAACACATCTCTCGTCATTGGCCCTACGGGAGACTGGATCTATTTAGGCGACAACACCGATCCGCGCATTCAGGCCCTGGGCGACGGCGACACACTGACTGATACGGTCACCGTGCGAACCGTAGATGGCACGACGCATCAAATCCAGATCACGATCCATGGGACCAACGATGCGCCGGTTCTGAGCGCGGCAACGGCCTCGGCGACCGAGGACGGGTCGTCGGTCTCGGGACAGATGTCGGCGACGGATGTCGATACCGGCGACACGCTGGCCTATTCTCTGGGGCAGGCAGCCCCGGCGGGGTTCACGCTGAACGCGGACGGGTCCTGGAGCTTTGATCCGACCGACGCCGCCTACCAGCACCTCGCGGCAGGCGCGACGCAACAAGTGACGATCCCCGTCACCGTCACGGACAGCACCGCGACCGACACGCAGAACCTGACCATCACCGTCACCGGCACCAACGATGGGCCAGCGGTCAGCGGACCGGTCACCCTGCCCGGCGGCACCGAGGACAAATCGGTGCAGATCACCGTGACACAGCTAATCGAGCATGCCACGGATATCGACACCGGCGATCAGCTCTCAGTCGCGGGCCTCACCGCAAGCCACGGCACAATCTCTGGCGACGCGGCAAACGGCTTCACATTCACACCGGACCCGAACTACAACGGACCTGTCAGCCTAAGCTACACCGTCACCGACGGCCACGGCGGTACAGTTGCGCAGACTGCTTCGCTGACGCTTGGCGCAACGCCCGACGCGGCGGTGATCACCGGTGTTGGTGCATCCCTCAAGGAAGATGTCGGCGTTGGTACCAGCCCCGGCGATTATGGCAAGCTCAGTGCTTACGGCCAGTTCCATGTGACCGACCCGGACGGCCCCGCGGAATCGCAGTTCCCCGATAGGAGCTTTCATAACTATACTGGTTCTCTGGGTGGCAGCCTGCAGGTCAATCCAGATGGGCAATACATCTACCACCTTGACAATTCGATCGTTGATCACCTCAAGACCGGGGAAGAAGCAAAGGATCACTTTGTCATTCACAGCGTCGATGGGACCACCCATCCGGTCGAATTTACCATTGCCGGAACGAATGATGCACCCGTCGTCTATCGCAATCTCGTAACCAAATTCGAAGGCGACAATGTCTTCAACGGCCAAATCTCTGCGGGCGACCTTGACCACGACGATTCAAAGACACTGAAGTTTACCAGCGGCGCTCCGGTTGCGGGCTTCCACCTCAACAGCGACGGCAGTTACAGCTTTGATCCGTCAAACGCCGCATACCGCCACCTCAACGATGGCGATCATCAGACGATTTCCATACCGATCACGGTCACGGATACGGACGGGCTAAGTTCTACGGGAAGTCTGACGGTTCAGGTGCTTGGACGGAACGACGCGCCGGTCCTGTCGTCCGCGACGGCCAGCGCGACCGAGGACGGCAACGCCGTCACGGGGCAAATGTCGGCAACCGATGTCGATGGAAGCGTCCACACGCGGCAGTTCTCGCTCGGCCAGGCGGCACCCGCGGGGTTCACGCTGAACGCGGACGGATCCTGGAGTTTTGATCCGACCGACGCCGCCTACCAGCACCTCGCAGCCGGCGCGACGCAGCAGGTGACGATACCGGTCACGGTAACAGACAAGCAAGGCGCGACCGACACCGAGAGCCTCGTCATCACCGTCACCGGCACCAATGATGGTCCAGCCGTACAAACGGGAGATCTTGGAGCCACGCAGCCGGGAGCAGGCAAGACCTTGTCGGCAGCAGACTTGTTGGCGGCAGTTCATGCGACCGATGTCGACACTGGCGACCAGTTATCGATTTCGAATGTACAGGTAGATCCTCAATACGGGAGCTTCCATCAATCCGGCAGCAACTGGGTCTATACACCGACAACTGGCGCAAGCCAAACCGACGTTCCAGTGACGATCTCAGTCACTGACGGCCATTCAACTAGTTCGACGACGGCGACACTCGACGTCACCGCTGCCCCCACCCCACCCACCGCCACGCAGGTGCATGGTTCCGGGACGACGCACCTGTCGGGGACTCTGACCGGCGGAACTGGTGGTTGGTCGATCGACAACGGACACGGTGGTGCACTGTCCTTGCAAGGACAGTATGGCACACTGACTATCGACCCAAAGACGGGGCATTTCGAATACGATTACCGGGCGCAATCCGCGGTACTCAAGAGCGGTGGCGGGGGTATGCCATCCGGTCATCACACCGATACGTTCCATATACTTCAACACGGAACGCATACCTCGGACGCAGATGTGCAGGTCAACATCAATGTGCAAAGTGTGCATGGCAACAGTGGTCATCACGTGGATCACACGACCCTGATCGGTATTGATATTGTACCGACAACACCACCGCAACACGACGCCCCGAGTAACGATGAACCGATTTTCGAAGTCACTCTTGACGACGATGCTCAAGGCCCGTCCGCCGCCGGGCTCGGATTGACCGGCGAAATGGACGTGTCCCTCGCCGCAAGAGCGGACAGCGCGGACGATCCCGCTGGACACGATAACAGAGGCTTCGAGCCCTCCAACGAGCATCTTGGCGAGAACCCACCTCCTACCCATCACATTGACCCGGTTAACCACTATCTTGATGCAGTTGGAGCCAGTCTGCATTCCGACGTTCCAGATCAGCCACAGGATGCCGAACAGGCCAACCCTTACACCGCGGCGCTCGGGGTTGATGCTGACATCCCGACCGACGCACCTATGTTGGATCCAACGATGCTGGATGATCCCGCGACTGCCACGGATCTGAATTCAGGCAGCGCGACCAGCGATGAAGGGATCGAACTCCCACCTGATGAACCGCTTGTTTCATTACCGGAGGAGGACGACCCTTCAGCCAACTCAGGTTAGGGTGCTGTCAGACGAATTCGAACCAGTTTCAGTTTTCCTCAGAATACGGGAACCTATCCCGAACAAAGCTGACGCCACTCGGAGAGAGCGGCGCTTCGGTTCAGTTTGAAATTGTCTCGTGAGTAAAGATGTCGTTCCTGATTGAAGTGGTTGTGGACCGAAGACTGGACGGATGCGAATTTCTGCAAACATCGCATTTGTCTAAAGAGGAGCATCGCCCGTTCTCGTCGTCGAAACGGCAGGTGAGAATTCTCAGCACGATTGTTCAGCCAGCGGCCAGTTTCCTGCTTGTCGGCATTGCCAATATCTTTCATCGCCGCGCCGTAGGATCGGAGTTTGTCGGTCACCAGTATATGAGGGCGACCGTGGCGCTTCTTTGATTTCTTCAGGAATTTCAATGCTGCCTTGCGATCCCGTGTCTTCGTGACGACGCTTTCCAGAACCTCGCCTTCATGATCAACGGCACGCCAAAAATAATGCTGCTCGCCACTGATCTTCACAAAAACCTCGTCCAAATGCCATTGCCAGTTTGAATACGACCGCATCTGCTGGACGCGTTTCCGGCGGATCTCAGTGGCAAACATCGGGCCAAATCTATTCCACCAGTACCGCACCGTTTCGTGGCTGAGGTCGATGCCGCGCTCGTGCAGCAGGTCCTCGACGTTTCGGAGCGAAAGTGGAAAGCAAACGTTCATCATAACAGTCAGGCGAATGATCTCCGGGTTGCTGTGAAAGTACTTGAAGGGGTCTTTTTTCATCATATGCAGAAGCTACGGAACAGCCCTGCCCGTCTCAACCAAAATCCTTCTGACAACACCCATGCTGGGGCTCAGAGTGTCGTAGAAGGTGATTGGGCCTGTCTAGTCCACGCGCCGCCAGCTCGGGTCAAGGGCGTACAGTTCTTTGACAGTTCCGGCACCGTGAGCCGCGCCATATAGAACAAGGACACTTCCTGAAGCACTATTGATGGCCTCCGCCAAATGCTGGTTTCGCCAGTCGATTGTGACACTGGTAATCTGCATGACATCCGCGGTTGGCATGACGAATTCCCCAATTGGCATAGTCAGGTTTTCATCGCTGATCTCGAGCGGCCCAACTAGTCTCTCATAGGCATCAGCAAGTTCTGCCGGCGTTAGGTCGACGTTGACATCCCTGCCTCCTGGAAAACCTAGGAATTTCGAGTTGTCTTGAGCCACCAAGCCACCAGATACATTCTCTGCATAGAAAGCCGGTGAGGGAAGAAAGCCGAGCATAGCCCGGACCCTGCGCTTGTTTTCAAGGGTCGCGTCATCGAAGTCGATGAATTCGTAGAAAAGGTCCATTCCTTGCGCTTTGAGCTGTTTCACTTCGCCCGCCACGGCTTCATAGAACGCAGGCTCAGCTTGGTGGATCATAGGAATGAAGTGGAGAGACCGAGATCCGTTCGCGAACGTGAATACTCTCGCACTGGTCGCCGATCCATCCACGTAGAACTGTTCCTCGGTGAGCGCGTCTATGTCGCCTTCTGGCCCTTCGGGCAGGGTTCCGGACTTGATGTGCTGAGACGCACCCGCCAATACTGCCCAAACGACCACAGCTAAAGTTGCAACACAGGTTCTCAAAAACATCACACGTTGCTCCTTTGGCCCGTGGCATCAGCCCGAGTATTGGCAGACAGCCTGTATTCGGAAGAGATCATGGAAAGCTAATCCAAAATGGGCCGCGTCTCAAGCAGCGGGAGGGAATGAATGGGGTTAGTGATGGGCCAAGCTGAAGAACGAGAAGCTGTTCGTTTGGGTGATTATCTGCGCCCCTGTCTCTGCGATAAGTGTCTTCATCGCGGACCTGCCTGCAGGACACCGTTCTCATCTATGTCGCCGTAAAGAGCTGACTCTGCCAACCAAGACAGGCCAGCGAGAACCATAGCTATTAAGCCCACGATGCGAAGTTTAAATTCCATGATGATCTTTCCATTTTGCATTGGGTTTCGGCATTGGTTACCTAAAAATGGGAGCAGCTATTGGTCAGTTCGTGCTCTGAGTGAGCAGTCATTCCAGTTTTTCTGCCTGCATTCTGGAAAGCACCAAGATGACGCTAGCACCTTGGATCGCATCAGCGATCTGGACAGAATTGCTCAGTTGGTCTCCATCTCTGTGAGCGTAAATATTGCCGAAATGTACGGCAACGTTATCTACGTCGCACGTCAAAGTCTCGCAGGCTTGTTTGAGGGCCAGATGCCTCAATCATACCTTGCATGATCAGATGCTGAAGCCTCCCAGATAAGAACACATCACCCAACAAGTTGTGTTCGTCGCATCGCCCCATGGCCGTACCGACAACGCGCGCAGCAGGTGTCCAGTTTGTTGCACAGCATGATAAAAGTAGACTGTCATAGAGATTGTCGGAAACATCGACAATCTTGCCTGCTTCCCATTTACGCAGTGTAGCACCACTGTCTCGCAGGCGCAGAAAATCAGAAGAAAGCGTTGCTCTTGTGACCGGGTCTACCGCTTCGCGTTGATCAAAAAGGCTCGCCAGTAAAGCCGGAGTTTGCGGACCTATATACGGCAGTGACTTTAAGCCAGTCGTTCCAACTCGGGTCACCGAACCTTTGAAAAGGCGCAGGCCATGACATGCCATCTCCAAAAACGTCCGCTCTGATGCATTCTCACCCGCCCATATGCAAACTTCTGGCGTGAGATCCTGCGTCAAATGGGCTGAGATCCGGTCGAAATCGACTAGTGAAGGAAACGGATTGTCAGGCAACTGGCCATAGTTTTGGAAAAGCTTTCTGAAATATGCTGCCCGCGCTTGCTTGTCGTTCAACGAACCATGGCTCAGATCATCATCGAACACATGCACACGGCCCATCAGGCCGCAATTCGCAACCGCCGCGCGCAGACATCCGCCGGCACTTCCTCCCAAAACCAGATGTAGGTATGCGGGCTGTGACATTGGTTACCTTTGGCTTGAGAACGCGGGTTGTGTTTTCAGGGGACACGTCCCGGATTGGGAATACGCAGCTTGAAGTAAATCATTTTCCGCTAGGTTTCCCAGTCTGAATTTCCCATTTGCACGTGAAACTTGCATCGCCGCTGTTTTTCGTAAAACTTTCAGGGTGTAAAATAGGACTGCGAGAGCAACACGAGGAGTTTAAAAATGGGTTTCACGCAATCGGTCAAGACCTGCCTGTCCAAGTATATCGTGTTTTCGGGCCGCGCGCAGAGATCAGAGTACTGGTGGTTTGTTCTGTTCGTAGTCCTGGTCAGCGTCGGGTTGGCGGTACTCAGTGCGGTCCTTTTTGGCACTGATCCGGAAACAGGACAGGGATCGAACTTGCTGAACTCCGTTTTCCAACTGGCGATGTTGCTTCCGATGCTCGCCGCGGGGTGGCGTCGATTACATGATACAGGTCGTCCTGGATGGTATCTTCTTCTTCCAATGGCCTTCAGCATCGCCACGATGTTCATGCTGCTGACCGGGGTTGCAGTTTTTTCAGCGCTGGAAACTGGCGTTGAAGACCCTGAGACTTTGAGAAAACCAGCAGCCTTTCTCGGTGCAACCGGTTTGATGGTCATGTACGCGATTCAACTTGTCCTTTCTCTCTTGATGATCTGGTGGCTTTCGCGACCCTCACAGGAAGGAACGAATGAATATGGCGCACCGTCGTAGGATTACATGACCACTCACTGGCACCTCAATGCTGGAGAACCATTATTGCCTCCTCGTACGAGGAACCTTGGGAGTTAAAAATGAAAAACACTTTCTGGTCTGCGTGTCTGATTTGTTGTCTGTCGGCGGCCCCTGCACTGGCCGAATGGGGCTTCAGCGGCAGCCCGTTGCCAAATGCATTTATTCAGACAAACAACATGACGCTGGAGTTGCAGTGCGACAGGATCAGGTTCGCCCCGGCCGGGTATGAGGATTCGCAGGATATCTTACGAAAGAACGGCCTTTCCTTTCGTTTTCTGATAAACGGATCGCAAGAAGTTGCTGCTTTTCAGATGGGACGCGAAAACTCGTTCGTCCAGATCGTCGACAACTATCCTGTCGAGATCCAGTTAAGCGACGAGGCGGATTATGCGTTCGTCCTCGACCAGATTGCCGCAAACGCCACCCTGAACCTGTCGATGGTAGATCAAGACGTCAGCTACGGCATTTTTGATCTTAAGGGATCAGGTACAGCCATCCAGTCACTCCGGGCCGAATGTCGAGCATTGGACCAAACCTCCGCGCCTATGGAGGCACCAGAAGGCGTGGTCTATTGCGGCGGCGATGGGATCAAACGCCAAATTGAGTTCGTGATCCTCGATAATGCTAGCGATGAATGGGACGCGCGCGTCACCGTGAACGGCGAAACCCAGCGGGCGATGACCGCCTACAGCTATTTCGGCAACTCTGAACCGGTCAAGGACTTCGTTGTTGCCCTACTGGCGGAGGATCGGGCCGAATTTCTGATCTTCCGGAATCGGAGGGAAAACTGGCTGGAGTTCGGCGATTATCGGTACGACCAATGCAACTGATGCCGAGATCGAGCGCCGCGTCCAGCCTTGTTTGGATTGTCAGGATGCATTTCTACGCGTTGCTTGCGGCGGCTTTAACATTGCCGCAGCCTGCCAGTGCTTCAGAAATATCTGAGCTCCCGGCGCAGCTTCAAGAAAAGGTCAATCAGGCGCAACAAGCCTGCTCTGACTTTGAGAACGGCGAGTTCGCATTGGAATGGGGCGCTGTTGCCCGTGTGGATCTGGACGGGGATCTGAGACCTGACTGGGTGCTGAACGAGGTGCTCTTTGCCTGCTCGTCGGCCGTGTCCCTCTATTGCGGAACGGGCGGATGCATGTCTCATTTCCTCGTGGGTGACGTCATTGGCTCTCTTCTCAACCAGGGATGGGATGTCGTGGATCTTGGTCCCAGCCGTGTTCTTCTCACCGATGTTCACGGGTCGCAATGCGGCGGGATCAATCCAACCCCATGTGTCACTGCAAGCGCCTGGGACGCAGAAGATGGCATCTGGCGTAGCACAGCCGCGGAATGGGAGAAGTAGAATGGCAAAAACTATTCACTTGAAGCAGCTATTGGCATCCTTCTCCATCTTGCCAGCGGCGCTTTTCCTCACTGGATGTATTGAGACGCCGGTTGAGGTTGCGGTCAGCGAACCGGACCCCGATCTCGTCTTTGTTCGCGGCTACCGGAGCCCGTCGGATGAATGCCAACTTGTCGGCGAAAGCGCATTCACCGTAGACTTTCTTGATGATGCCGCCGATCTTGTAGCGTGTCCGACGGGCAGCTCAGCAATGCAAACGCTTATGGCTGAGACGGGATCACGCATAGTCACCCAGACAAACAGCTTCTCGTTCTTCAGCTTGCCCTACCGCTGAACCTGTAAACTCAGGACGGACTCCCAATTCTGGAAAGTGGGCCTGTCACACCTCACGTAGAGTGAAGACCTGTCTTTGCCACGATGGTGGCGTCAGCTAAGTGATCCAGCCTACGGTATCCGCACAGCGGACCTTGGTGCAAACCGCAGCGAATGGCCGCAATCCGCCCTTAGTACCGAAATATGCATGGTGCAGCATTGGTCACATTGGGCTCGGAGCAGCCGTTCGCCGCACTCTGCTTGAACGACTGCTCTGCGGACTTTCCAGACATTGATGTTTAGACATGTTGCTAACGCAGCATTCGTTCGCACTCGCGGAAAGTGATACTCTGTATTTCGGCAGTTTTCGTCAGACTAGTCGTTCACAAGCTTAGTTTTGGTCGGAACCTAAACCGCGCTTTCGCCGCATCCAGTTCAGACATGAAAACCGCGGGCTAAACGGGCTTTCAATTCCTGCTCAAAAAATTTCTTCCGCAGAAAGCTCATCTGAAGTGCATTGTTGGTCGAGTTTTTGTTGAAGATCTGAGTTTGTGATATTGTGGAGTTTAATTGTTGATCGGAATTTGTTTTGTTTAGATAC
>NZ_JBXWRL010000085.1:0-10677 GCF_059612885.1 Ruegeria sp. YKSD179
ATCTCGGAAAAGGTAGAGAGGGCTGTCGCCGATGGAAATCCAAAAGACACGCTGCTCAAGCATTAGAATGCCCAGCAATGTAGAGCCCAATTTGACGCGATGTTCATCGCCATGATCACCTACTGCGGTATTGGCTTGCATCGCGGCAATCGGCAGAGCGTCGAGCAGATCGCCCTCGACCGGTTCGGGCCCGCCAAGCTGGGCATCCATAAGGTCGCACCATGCTGATATGACCAGCTCCGATGCGATTTCACCCGCATCATGCCCACCCATACCGTCAGCAATGACGACGTAACCCGCACTAGCCGAGTCAAACACCCGTGCGGAAATCGCATCCTCCTGCGTGTCGCGCTGACCCTTGTCAAGAATCAGCGCAACATCATATGCAGGGCTTGCGAGCATTAATCGGCATCCCGCCAGTCAAATCCTTCATCGCAGAAGGCCTTGAACCGCATCGAGGTTTCACTGATGCGGATTATATCACCACACGCAATAGGCACTGTGCTGAGGACTGGTTTGCCGTTTAAACGAACAAGGTTAGCCTTGCCGCCGTGGCCTAAATAGCATTTTCGGTCTTCGGGATCATAAGCGATTACCGCATGATTGCTGCGCGAAATACCCGTGTCTCCGAAGTCCAACTGAATAGCCTGATCGTCATTTCGGCCTATTTGCATCAGACCTTCGGTAACCGTTACGCAGGCGCCTCTACCCGGGCCGGAAGTCACAACCAACCATCCAACCGGGAACGTCTGCTGTGCACTCTCCATCTTCACGACAGGTTCTGCGGCTTCGATCAATTCCTGCGCATGCGTGTTCGCGCGATCAAAGCCGAGGAAAGTAGTTTTTACGCGGGCTCGACGATCCTCCGCTGGGGCTGGAGCCACAATTTCCTTTTCAGCAACTGGGATTGGTTCTGGTGAAGGCTCCTCCAGCTGAGATGGTTCACTTTCTTCTTCGGCTGCAAAATCGGGAGAAGGATCCACAGTTGGCTCAGTTGTGACTTCAAGCTCTGGTTGGACTTCGAGAACATTTTCGGGCTCTTCCGTTGATGCTTCGGCAACTGCCGCGAGCATGGTTTTTTCATCTTCCGCCACATCAGTTGATGCGGGGTGCAACGTCACAACTTGATCTTCCTCTGAAACTTCTGGGTCGACGGGCGCATCCGCCGTCTCCTCTTCCACAGTTTCGTCCTTGGACTCTTCATCTGTCTCGAAAAATTCAGGCATTTGGCCTTCTGGGATCAGATCTTCCGACTCCTCAAAGTTTTCGAAGCTATTGTTGCCGCCGGCTAGTGCCTCGCGCAGCGCATTGAAATCTGCGATTGGCTCAGGTTGATCTGCCTGCTCAAGATCGTTCTCGGCAATCACTTCGGTTTCGGCCGTATCTTCTTTGGATTTGCCGGCACCTTCTAGAAGCCGGCTCAGAGGGCTTTTGTATTTAAACATGGTGTCGACACCTTTTTCTATCTGATGCGGAGCACTTCCCGCGTGTTTGTTACAGATCACCGCGCATAAGGTTCGGTGAGACTAAAAACCAAAAATCACTCTTACGATCCGCAACGGGCCGGTCCCCGTTGGGTGGCTAACTGGGGGCCACCCTCAGCACATACTTGCCAGCGAATTTCACTCGATCCGGGTTTCTCTACTCCTGCGCAAGCCGCATGGTAGCGGCGGTTTCAGATCCGTTGCGCAATACGGTCAGCTCGGCTGTGGGGCGACTTTCGGCAACAAGATTTTCGAGGATCACTTCCAGACTTTCTGGACCATCGAAAGCAACGCTTTCCTCACCTTCGCGCAACAGAACGTCGCCACGTCTAAGGTCACTTTCACTGTCGTTCGGCACTGTCTGTACTGATGTTTGCCAGCCGTACCCGTCTACGTGGCGGATACTGAAGGTTAGCCCGTTCTCAAGACCCAGACTGCGGTATGCGGGCAATGCCAAAACAGCATTCTGCGCACGGGTTTTACCCAATGCGCGGTAACGGGCGGTAGCCCGTACATACCCATCAGGTTCAACTGCAAAATTGCTCAATATGTGTGCTTCAAACGAGAGATCCGCGCGAATAGGTTCACCGTTCAGAGTAAAAATCGTCGTTCCACGCTGAACCCAATCGCCGACAACGGACATATCCTGATCAGCATCAATACCACTAATAGCAAGCACATTACCCGTCGATGCACGACGACGTGAAACTGTGAACGGTACATCCACGTCCCAGTGAGCGAAAGCCACTTGGTTGTCCAAGAGATTGATGAGTTCTTCCAAAGGTAAACCTATTTCAGACTCAGAGAGTGCTGCCTCGGCTTCCAGTTCGGGCTGCTTTTCGCCAACTTCCAGGATTGATATTTCCGCTGGCGGTATCTCTGAGGCGGCAACGGCATCGAGTGGCGGCTCTAACGTTTCTTTCGAATCTGGTTCCTGTATCACTGTCTGCTCGACAGGTTGCTCTTGCGCTACCTCGGTCTCGGGTGCCAAAGCGGGTTCGGCCGATTCCGGCTCTGCTTGGACTTCGACGGTCTGCTCGACCGGTTCCGGTACAGCATCAATCGGCGCTGGGGCCTCAACTGTGACCGGGGTTGCCTTGGGCGTGGAGTTTTCGCCCGACATCAGAATTATCATTCCTGTAACGACCGCCGCTAACGCGATCACGACCAATACAATTGACCTGCTTCCGCTTCCCGGACCGCTTTTGACTACTGTGTCAACGGTAACCGGTGCGTTATCTGAAGTTGCGAAATTCGCGTGCTCTTGTTCAGGTTTTTCTTCGTTCCCAAGCGTAAGGTCAGCATTGCCAGCAAGAAGGGCGGTCACAACAGCCTCGGCGTTTTCAGTCTCGGCTTTTATGCGTTCTTTCTCGGCCTCGTGATCTTTGTGGTCCATGCCGACGATCACGGACACTGGACGGTAAGCAAACGTGTCAAACATCACGTCTGGTCCGCGGAACATTCGCAACCAATCCAAAGCCGATTGAAGACGATCGGTGGTGTGTACCTCCAGCGCCTTGTCAATCGCATTCAGGAATTTGCTCGGATATCCCGAATAGCGCCCGGAAAGCGGAACATAAGGGTCAGATTGACCATTGTTGAACGCGTTCAGGCGGGTTTGACCGTCGATTGGACGTTCGCCGGTTATGGCGTGATACAGGGTTGCGGCCAAGACATATAGATCACTACTGGGACTTTGTTCCGCGCCCCGAACATAGAATTCGTGCGGCGAGTAGCCGTCCTTTATTACCCGCAACGTCAACAAAGCAGTCGATTTGTGCGCTGCTTGCTCGCGTGCCGCACCAAAATCAATCAGAATAGGTTCACCATTCTCGTTGATCAGAATATTGTCTGGCGAAATGTCGCGATGCAACATTCCGCTTTGGTGTATGAAGGACACTGCGGACAGCATCTTCTCTGTGACCTGAACAATAAACTCCGGATCACCTCTGTTTTCGGCGTTCTCAACATATTCCAGAAGGTCGCAACCACGGACAAAATCCATCGCGATGTAAGCGGTATTGTTGTCCTCGAACACTTGATGAACGTCGACGATATTTGGATGTACAAGACGGGCATGGTTCCTGGCTTCCAGAATAAACAGGTCGATGATTGCCCTAAGATCTTCGTTGAGCCCCGGGTTTACCGCCTCGACGAAATCTCCATTTCTACGACACAGGGCGCTGGGGTAACACTCTTTGATGACCACATCGCGCTCAAGGCTATCGCGGGCCAGATAGGTGATACCAAAACCGCCATTGCTGAGAAAACGAAGAATCTCATACTGACCGCGCAGCAACTTTGCCCCTGGTTGGAGGCCTTCTATCTGAGGTTCGTCGTGCGTCGCACCAACAGCTTGGTTGTGGCTCATTTCTTCCCGCCCATTCCATTCACTTTGCGGTAAAAACAATCGGACTTATCGCCCGCAAACTCACAACCAGACACAACCGCAGTACACTTGTGAACGGTTAGACGTTTCAAATTTGACTTTAATGGGGCCGCCTGATGGCTTCACTATGGATCAAATTTCATCAAATACTATATATAGACTGTGGGCAGACAATATTCTATATATAGTGTTTTTCCTTTAAAAAAATACGAGCATATACAGCGAATTTTGACGATTGGTCTACAAATTCGAAACAATTGCAGCGTGATTCTGAACACGCCAAACCGCGATCCAGACACTCAATTTAAGCGTGAACGTATCACGTCCCGGTTTTAGTAGGGGCGGAAGCTACCGTACTTCCAGCCCAAGCCAGATTATCGCTGAGTTGTGCAAGGATACCGACTGCATCTCTTAACGGTGCATCGCCGCTCTCAAATTGCAATAGCATCAAAAGGTCCGTCGCTTTTTCAAATTCACCTGGAACCCAGTCCGCACTAGCATCAATTTCCGTGCCCGAATCCAAACGCTCAGCAAAATCTTCGACAATTTCCTGACAGCTTTGTAGAAAAGTCGAGGGCTCAATGTCCGCATTCTCACGAAGTTCGTTGCAGATCCCGGCAATTGCGACCAACCAATCCTCTAGGATCGGGTTGTTCAGCGGAGGCAGCGACACGCCAAGACTGGTGTGAACATCTTGTCCATCTGCTCCCGATGTATCATGCTCAACTGTAACTGGAGCCTCGATACTCGCAAGGAAGGGATCAAAGTGGTCTTTCAGATCGTTACGAGCGGACAGCAGATCGCTCTGACGATATTCGGAAGCCACCCGCAAGATTACTTCAGCGAGTTTTGAGCCGCCACAAGATTCCCAAAGTCTGAAATCAGGTTCAGGTTCCTGGGACATGGCTTTTACAGCCAGCGGCGTACCAATTGGAACAACCGCCTGGAACATATCACTATTTTCCTTTTCCAATCTCCGCAAAACGCGATCACGCGCTTCGTCGTCGGGTAAAAGATCGGCATGTGTCACGGCCAACAAACTGCTCTCGCGCAGCTTTTTCGGCACTTGCCGCCAAAGGTGGCGTTCAGTTTCCCGCCACGCGCTCGTGCCATTGGTGCACCAGATGGCGCAATCCACATAATCCAGCAGAGCCAAAGTTTGCTTATATGACTCGTCAAGAGCATCTGAACCAGGCAGGTCGAAAAGCGAAATATCCCGCAGAGCAGGGGTGTTAAGACCGATCGAAATAAAATCCGGATTGTCAGCGGCCGCTTTTTCCAATGTTACGCCAGAATAAACTTTAGGTTCCTTGCCCCACCAACCAACACTAGTTTCGGGTTCTTCAGCAAAAGCAACAATCACAAGAGGCAGTTTCTGTTGCTGCGGACCGGTGGGCAAAATGTCAGCTCCTGCCAGCATATTGGCTAAACTGGATTTTCCGGCACCAAACTCTCCGGCAAAACCGATAGCCACGGTGTTGGACAACCGCTGCGCATGCGTAATAGCCCGTTCGCGTAGCTCATCCAATTCAATTGAGGATGGAGTGTTTTCGGTTGCCGTCAGAAAGCTTTCGAGTTTTTTTACTACCTGCTCGGTTCCGGGAAATTCAATCATTCTGCTGCCTCAGCGTGTAAAGCCTCGAACCGGTCGGGCCCAAGGACCGAGCTCAGTTCGTCCACTATACGTCGAGCACGGTCAACAGCTTGTTGCGCTTCGGCACGGGCATTGCCTCCATTCGGTCCGGCGCGGTGCTCCAAGTGCCCAGCCAAAAGTGCCAAATAATGATCCACTACTGTTTGCATACGGTCTAACAGGTCACCGCGGGCAGTATCGATCAGATCATCCCCGATCATCTCAAATTCCTGAACGATCATTCGTTCAGCCCTATTCACAACGCTGCGCCTTGAAATCAATCGCGACAACCAGGTCACTCGAAGTTCAACGGTTATTCCACGAGTCAAAGCCGTTGTATCTGGGCGAAACCACCTTACTGCGCTGGTGTTCATTCGATTGTCCACAGGTTCCTTCCACCCGGGAAGGGCACGCAATGCTGAATTGCTTTGCATGTCCACGGCATAAAGCTCACTCAGCATGCGTTGGCGTATGACTTGTGTCGCACCCTGCACCAGTTCCCGCATCCTTTCACGTAGCGGACCAAAATTCAGTTCGGTTTCACCATCGCGACTTAGAAGTGGGGAATTCCCATCAGAACCACGGACAACGGTCGACACTGCCTCCGATACGGTGTCGTCCATTACACCACGCAAATTGGCCAGAACATTGTCCATGTCCTTGGTTATGGATTCGGATTTTTCAGCAATGAGGGTTTTCAATTCCGCTAGCTTCTTGTTGCCTTCGATAGCGCTTGGATCATCCGCGCGTTCCTCATCCAATGCCCGTAACCTTGCGGTGCTACGCTCCAAGTCACCCTGTGCAAATCCATTAAGGTGCTGCCAGGCCATTCGCATTTGTTCACTACGCGGGCCGTTGGCCAATGCTTGTGTTACATGATGGCGCAAGTCTGGCAAGCCGGACGCAATCATCGCGGCGTAACGCAAAATGGCCTCGCGACTGATGGGTCCGGGGCCTTGTTTGATCTCCTGCACACCAGACAGATACTGGTTCATCTGTTCCGGATGGGCACGCAGCCAAGTCAGAACCTGGTCATGGTCAATGCCAGATTCATCACCGGTCAAAGCGTAATGGGCCCATTGGGCACTGCCCACCAGCACATCGATCTCAGAGTTTCCAAGGGCATTTTCAAGACCTTCCACAACATCAGCCTTGACCTTGTCAGCATCCTCGGCACCGCCCCCTAGTTCATCAACCCGGTTGATAAATACAACGATCTGCCCCAACTCCAGCGCCTGCATGAGACGAAACAACTTCAGGTCTGCCCGCGAAAGGGCCTGATGGGCGGACAGAACCACCACAAAAAAATCAGACTCTTTAAGATATTGGCGCGATATTTCTTCCCGGATTAATAGCGGGTCATTTACACCGGGCGTGTCAGTAACTGTGACCGGAAACGGGAAATGGCCAATTTCGAAAAAAACTTCGGCTTTTCGGGTTATGTCGCTGTAAAGGCCTCGATCCGATCCGGGGTCGCGCTCTCCGTCGTCCGCTGGATCGTCTCCCGCACATACGTAACGAGCCAAATCCTCTGATGTCAGCTCCTCCAGGTCGTGACGTTGGCCCAGCAATTGTTCATAGCTTTCGCCCAGGCGCAACCGAGCGCGTGTTTTCATCGCCTCGACCTGTTCTTCGATCATCTCCCGCTTATAGCTGTCCTCGTCATCGGGGAACATGTTGCGCAGTTCTTCACCTTCGGCAATCAAAGCCTTCCACTGACGGTTGTCAAAGAAGTGAAACTCAGCCCCAGAAGTGCGACCAGAAGGGTGGCCGAAATGCATATCGGTGATCACTGTTGTCCAAGGGTTCACATCAGACGGAAGATATCCAGCTTGACCGGTAAAACCGTTAATTAGGCGCGACTTGCCAGCCTTAATCTGTCCGACAAATGCAATTGAGGGCTTTAGCTTTGAAAGGTCGTCTACAATACGAGAAATGAAATGACGGGTCTCGTCATTGCTTATTTCATTCATATCTTCGGCGATGCGAATTAGTTCGCGGCGGCTCAGCTCACTCATTAGTTTACCCTGACAACTCGCTTCCGAACCTAGATTAAAAAAGTGGACACTATTGGGCAGGATCGGGGTTATTCGGCGGCGTTCTTTGATGATTTCCACATCGATACAACAGCCTCAAGCTTACGAGCATCGTGTAAGGCCCCAGTCGTATTCTTGCCGTCACTTACAAACGCCACGCCTGTTCCCTGGCCGCCGGAAGGACGCATAACAACCATTTGCGGCAGGTCTGTGCTGCTGTCGGTTTGCCATCCGACGAGGTCGCGAATGATTTCAGATAGGACATCCTTATCTGGGTGCGCGGGCTGATCCTGTGCGCACAAGCCCTCGAACTGTGAAACCTCACTGCCATCACTTGAAATTAAAAAACGCCCCAACGCAAATCTGTCCATACCATCGTAAAACGTCTTGGCCGCGGCAGGCAGATCGTCAGAATTTGGGTCTTGCACGGACTCTGTTTCAATTGGGTTATCTGGCACCAGAGTTACGCGTGGCTCTTCAGGTAAGTCTATGTTGGCGCAAGCGGTCGCAACTTCAGAATAGGTCAAACCGACATCATCTGCCGCGAGCGAAGTATCAGGGCACAGAGACTCCAGTTGCAGTGGGCCAGGGGCAGATACGAGATCAGATATCAGGCGTGCCAATTGCTCAATCAATGACGCCCGAGTATCCATTTCAAAATCCGGCTTTGGGCCAGTATCGCATTCAAGGATATTCGTTACGCGCGAACTGCCGACATCGATTGACAAACGTGTGCCATCTGCGGCAACAAAATCCAGTCTTCGAGGCAATATTGTGCACCTGATAGCCTTCAGAACTTGGGAGCGCCTATCCTGTGGCCTCTTGCCGGCAAGGCAGATTGCAGGGGTCAGACGAGCGGTGGAGGTTCGCCCAATCTCTTCTAGTAGATCTAAAATTTCAGGGTCCATCATGTCATTATCCCCTTTGGGCCCCGCCTAAATTGCGGCGGCAACTGGTCCAAGGCTGAGATGTGATTTGGCTAACATCAGCTCGATATTGGTGCGGTCTTGACAGATAAAAAAAATAACATGGTCCGAGAGCTCTTGCATTCGCAGAAAAATGAATACCCGGTCGTCCGAGAACACCGCGACTTCCCCAAAAACCGAGATAATCGTCTGATCTGCCTCGTCCGAACGCAACAGCTTTTCAAAGGCTGCGATGCCGCTTCCCTGAAACAGGTTAGTGGCAGCCAAAGCCGAACTTTTTAAGCTACTGGCATTGTCCTGTTCGATAGCACTTGTACCTAACAGCATCCCCGTTTCCATATCGATATAACCGGCTGCCAAGCAGCCGGGTACAGCTTCGATTGCAGCTGCTAAAACCTTTTCGATTGACATATCTCAGCCTGTTCCTGCGATCGGTTACTTCAAACCCATTAATCGCAATTTTCGCTACAACACATGCCACTCCGCGCCAGAGTTGTCATTCGATTTCCGAACAGGTCGCAGCGGATTTTTTTGCCCATGAGCGTTGTGTTCCAATGCGATCTGATCGAATTCCCGCAGAAACGCGGTAAAGGCATTTTTCAGACCTTTCGCGTCGTCAGGCAGAGGATCGTTTTCCTCAATCTCGCGCCACATCGACAAGGCGCTAGGCGGCGCACTAACTCGAGCGTCAAGCAAATGTTCGGAAGTTGGGTCCGTTTGGTCTGACATGTCTTCACGTGACATCGGCGTGTCGGGTTCAATAGATACAACTTCGGCCGCGGTCAGAACATTGCCTTCGGGTTCGGGTTCATAATCTTCCCCGTCGCCTTTCGTTTGTTCTGCAAGCAGGGCCGTGATCGAAGAAACGGACTGTCCTATGTCTGGCCCAGGTTTGGATTCAACTTCCGAAGTCAGGCTATCTTCTTCTTCCTGACTTACAATGATCAGTTCGGGTTCTTCATTTACTTCGTCGCCCTCGGAAAACTCAAACTCATCTACATCTAGATCAGGGTTTGTCAGTCCACTTAGATGCGGAGAATCTTCCGTAGTCTCGCGAAAGTATGACCGCAACTCTTCTTTCGAGGTCGCTTCTACATCATTGACCATTTCAGCACGCATGCGTTCAGCCTCATCGGGGTCAATGCGAGAACGCTCTGGCTCTTCGGTTCGGCGTTCTACCCGAGCCGGCCTTACCGGAAAGTTAGTGATTACATTGCGATCCTCGCTTTTGAAGCCTCCGCTGAGTTCAACTAGTTTGACTTGCGAGTCTTCGGGTATTGAATCCGCTTCCTCTGCAGGGTGAACCAAGGTTTGACCAGACTGCGATTTATCGATTTGATACCGGGCCAGTTGATCAGCACGGCCATCCATTATCTGTTCTGTAATCTCCAAAAAGCTGTCGACCATTTTTCCACCGCCGCTGCGCGACCACAACTCGGCATCACCCGTCTTATCGCGCGCAGTTATAGCATCACGAGCCGAAAACAGTATTGTGCGATTGAAAAGGTGACCCGCCTCGCGGTTCACACGACGCAGTACTTTTTGCCTGTCTTTCGCACTCAGGGCATCGGCACGTGTAATCAACAGCAACGAATTATTCTGCAATCGTTCCGGCAACGATACCCAAGTCGCACGCTCGGTTTCACGCCAAGCCTGAGTGGAATGCGTACACCACAGTACGCCATTTGCCTGACCAACAGCTCGCTGCCAGACATCCGTTGAAATCTTAGGGTCCGAGATGCCGGGCGTGTCGATCAGATCAACGGCTTCCAAAATGTCAGCCTTGAGGAATATCCGGACGAATTGTGCATCATTGACAGCGATTGTTTCAAGTTCATCCAAAGTGATACTTTGTTTGCTGCCGTCGTGCCGTTTGACATAGGCCGGACTGCTTCCCCAACTGAACCATACGGGTGGCAGCTGTGTTGCTGTCACCTGCGTTGGCAGGGCTTGCTCACGCAAAAGAAAGTTCATCAGTGTCGACTTTCCGGCACTGAACTCTCCCATAAGCGCAAAAGCTGGCTTTCGACGGGACCACTGCTCAATGCGGTTCCATGCCATGGGAGAGACGAAGCGGGGATCTGTGTTTTTTACCATAACTCTTCTTATGCTGCTTCGTTACTGAGGTCTTTGAGGATGTCGCCGAGGATGTCATCACGCGACTTTTGTGGCTGCGTTCCGGCGTTCAACGCTGCTTGGGCTGCAGGAT
>NZ_JBXWRL010000086.1:0-10211 GCF_059612885.1 Ruegeria sp. YKSD179
GTCTCCGATGGATCCGACTCGAGCCGAAAGGACGCCGAATACCGCGCGACGATCGCGGGCCAATAATCGGCCGGCCTGCTTCAAAACAAGCGCCGGGCCAACCGCATTTAGAGCGAACTGGTTCATCATTTCCTGGGCCGAAAGCGAACGAATGGTTTTTTCGGGCGCAGCGCCATCAATCTCAAGCGCTCCGGTCGTGACAAAGATCAGGTCAAAATTGTCCTCCAATTGCGAAAGTTTTCTCTCTGCCGCCGCGGGGTCCATAAAGTCCAGATCATCGGACGATCGGGAAAGGCCGATTACCTTCGCGCCGCGCGCCTCTAGCTCATTGCGTAATGCTCCACCTATGCCGCCACTTGCGCCTATTATCAAAGCTTTTTCCATGACGGTACAGCTAGCGGTGTTTATCCAACGATCAACATGTACTGGCCAAATGGCTCATCCTTTGCCACACAAACAAAATTCCTGCTTTTCATTCCTTATTCGAACTGTATAACCTACGCACTATGATCAACCGTGCAGATATCCATTGTGCAAACGCCGCTTCAAGCGGCGTGTCTCTGCTCGGCCTACTGATCCTAATCCGCCTCTGAGCGTGCCATCCGGCGCGCCCGCTCAGAGGAGGACGGCAGCGCGCCATCGGATTTAGGACAGAACAGAAAGTGACCCCAATGACCAACGTGACCGACCAAGACCGCGTCTTGATCTTTGACACCACTTTGCGCGATGGCGAACAAAGCCCAGGTGCTACAATGACGCATGACGAAAAGCTCGAAATTGCCGAACTGCTGGACGAGATGGGCGTCGACATCATCGAAGCCGGTTTCCCAATTGCCTCGGAAGGTGATTTCAAAGCCGTTACGGAAATTGCACAGCGATCCAAAAACAGCCGCATTTGCGGCCTGGCACGAGCTAACTTTGCCGATATCGATCGATGCTGGGAAGCTGTGAAGCATGCAGAACAAAACCGCATCCACACCTTTATCGGAACATCTCCTCTCCATCGGGCTATTCCAAACCTGACACAGGACGAGATGGCGGAAAAGATTCACGAGACTGTTAGCCACGCTCGCAATCTTTGCGAAAACGTTCAGTGGTCTCCGATGGATGCAACGCGAACCGAATGGGATTACCTTTGCCGTGTCATCGAAATTGCGATCAAAGCTGGCGCAACTACGATCAATATTCCCGACACCGTGGGGTATACGGCACCTGTGGAATCCGCTGACCTGATCAAACGGCTGATCGAAACCGTCCCAGGTGCAGATGAAGTCATATTCGCGACCCACTGTCACAATGATCTCGGAATGGCGACCGCAAACTCGCTGGCTGCTGTTGCAGGCGGTGCCCGCCAGATCGAATGTACGATCAACGGGTTAGGCGAACGCGCAGGTAATACCGCTCTGGAAGAGGTCGTAATGGCCCTTCGTACGCGAAACGACATCATGCCTTGGCGAACCGGGATCGATACAACCAAGATCATGCACATTTCGCGTCGGGTAGCGACCGTTTCCGGATTTAACGTGCAGTTCAACAAGGCAATCGTCGGAAAGAATGCCTTTGCCCACGAAAGCGGGATCCATCAAGACGGGATGCTTAAGAACCGCGAAAACTTCGAAATCATGCGGCCAGAGGATGTCGGTTTGTCGGGCACATCGCTGCCGTTGGGCAAACACTCGGGCCGCGCGGCACTGCGCGAAAAGCTGAGCACTTTGGGATACGAGGTTGGCGACAACCAACTGAAAGACATCTTTGTAAGGTTCAAGGAGTTAGCTGACCGCAAGAAAGAAGTGTTTGACGACGACCTTATCGCATTGATGTCGCTGGACGATGACGACGGCAACGATCACTTGCAGTTAGTATCGATGAAGGTCACATGCGGAACGGTCGGCAAGGCCGAGGCAACCATCGAGATGGACGTAGACGGGCAAGAGGTCATAGCAACCGAAACTGGCGACGGTCCGGTGGACGCCGCTTTCCGGGCAATACGAAGGGTTCATCCAAACACCGCTCATCTGCAACTTTACCAAGTTCATGCAGTTACCGAAGGAACCGACGCTCAGGCCACAGTATCGGTTCGGCTGGAAGAGGACGGGATGATTGCAACCGGGCAGTCAGCCAATACCGACACTGTCGTGGCATCAGCCAAGGCTTACATTCACGCTTTGAACCGACTTATTGTTAGGAGGGAAAAGGCGGGGCCTGGCGCTGACGCGCGCGAAATCTCGTACAAGGATTTGTCATAAATACAAAAAGGGGCGGCCTGCCTGAGACCGCCCCTGTCTTCCCTTAGTCGCCGGGCTGATTTTGAGCAGCATGAAGCTAAACAGAGGCAAAGATTGTAACAAAAGCTCAGGATGAAAGCCGTCCAAACAAGCTGTCCAGTTCATTAGTGGTTTCGTTCAACCCAAATGGCGCATTGACCAGAAACATACCCGATCCGATCATCCCATGATTTTTTCGGGCCACGGGAAAGCGAACTTCATGTTGCAGGACCTTGGGTAACCTCAACTTTCCTAAAGCTTCCCGCATCGCCCAGTGACGTTGGTTACCCAAGATTGGATACCACACTGCGATCACCCCAACGTTCCACTTACGGTGCAACGACGAGATGATTTTCGGTAGCCGATCATAGTCGGCCTTGATCTCGTAGCTTGGATCTATCAACAACACGCCTCGCCGCGGTGTAGGTGGCAGCAATGACTGAGCAAGCTCAAAACCGTCCTGGTGGTAAGTTTTTGCATTTGTTGCAGCCATTGCATCAGAAAGCGCACGGTATTCCTGCGGATGAAGCTCTGCCAGATGCAGACTATCTTGAGGGCGCAACAAACTTGCCGCTATCATCGGCGACCCCGGGTATGCGGTCTTGCCAAACCGGGATTTGACCAACGTTATCGCCTGGTTCAGCGGGTGATCGGCGTCGAACCACCCTTCTTGCATCACCCGCTCTATCCCCGCTACTGCCTCGCCTGTGCGAATTGCCTCAATCGAATCCAACTGATAAAGCCCACGCCCTGAATGGGTCTCGACATAGGTTAATGGTTTGTCCTTTTGCGTAAGATAAGCCAGCGTTTGTGCCACAATCGCGTGCTTATGTACGTCTGCAAGGTTACCTGCGTGGTAAATGTGTTGATATGAGAGCATTTTGCCTTCTAAAGTCCCTACCATTAAGGCGGAAAGGTGCTGATTGTCGCGGAATCGGCCCTTTTACCGGACGAGTTGGCACCCTATAAGGCATCCGTCCCGGAACCGTCGAGTCGCGGGCAGTGGAAATTCTGACAAACGGGATCAGGGAATTATGGGCATCTTTGGCAATCTGGGCGGCCTGTTCACAGCGGACATGGCTATCGACCTCGGTACAGCGAACACGCTGGTTTATGTCAAGGGGCGCGGTGTGATCCTGTCTGAACCTTCCGTTGTTGCGTATCACGTAAAGGATGGCGTGAAAAAGGTTCTGGCGGTCGGTGAAGACGCCAAGCTTATGCTGGGAAGGACACCGGGTTCGATCGAGGCAATCCGCCCGATGCGCGAAGGCGTGATCGCAGACTTCGACACTGCTGAAGAGATGATCAAGCACTTCATTCGCAAGGTGCATAAACGCTCGACTTTTTCTAAACCAAAAATCATCGTCTGCGTCCCGCACGGTGCCACTCCGGTTGAAAAACGCGCCATCCGCCAGTCTGTTTTATCCGCAGGCGCGCGTCGCGCGGGCCTGATCGCCGAGCCAATTGCGGCTGCGATTGGTGCAGGCATGCCCATTACAGATCCAACTGGCAACATGGTTGTCGACATTGGCGGCGGAACGACCGAAGTAGCCGTTCTTTCATTGGGTGATATCGTCTACGCCCGTTCGGTGCGCGTTGGTGGCGACCGAATGGACGAGGCTATTATCTCGTACTTACGACGGCAACAGAACCTGTTGGTCGGCGAATCCACTGCCGAACGGATAAAGACCACAATCGGCACGGCCCGTATGCCGGATGACGGTCGCGGTCAGTCGATGCATATCAGGGGCCGCGACCTGTTGAACGGTGTGCCGAAGGAAATCGAAATCAGCCAAGCACAAGTTGCCGAAGCGTTATCAGAACCGGTCCAGCAGATTTGCGAAGCGGTAATGACCGCCTTGGAAACCACACCGCCCGATCTGGCTGCGGATATTGTGGACCGCGGCGTAATGCTGACAGGTGGCGGGGCTTTGCTTGGCGATCTGGATTTGGCGCTTCGAGAACAGACTGGTCTGGCTGTATCGATCGCAGATGAAAGCCTGAATTGTGTAGCCTTGGGCACCGGTAAGGCCTTAGAATACGAAAAACAGCTGCGCCACGCGATTGACTACGAAAGCTAAGGCGCGCACCCTCTGATCCGAGGGTACATTTTCGGACGCGAGCAGCACGGGAAGGAGTCCTGTGGCAAAAGACCGATCACAGCGCGACGAATACACAACCCCTCTGCGCAGACTGCTGCTGGGGCTTTTAGTTTTGTGCCTGTTAGGTATCTTTGTTGTCTGGCGCATCGACAGCCCGCGAGTGGAGCGTTTCAGGGCGCAAGTGGTGGATACGGTGGTTCCGTCGATGGAATGGGCCATGGTCCCTGTTACCGCCGCTGTCAATCTGGCTCGGGACTTTCAAAGCTATCAACGCTTAAGTGAGCAAAACCAGGAACTGCGCAGCGAGCTGCGCCGAATGCGAGCCTGGAAAGAGGCGGCACTGCAGTTAGAGCAGGAAAACGCCCGCTTGTTGGACTTGAACAATGTGCGGCTGGATGCTCGGCTTACATACATCACGGGGGTTGTCATGGCTGACAGTGGCTCCCCTTTTCGGCAATCGGTTTTGTTGAACGTTGGTGAACGAGACGGAATACTGGATGGCTGGGCGACCATGGATGGTATTGGTGTGGTTGGGCGCATTTCGGGCGTGGGGGCGGACACGGCTAGGGTCATTTTGTTGACCGATGCCTCAAGCGCAATCCCTGCAACTATTCAGCCCTCGGGCCAGACAGCGTTGATTATCGGTGACAATACCGCAAGTCCTGCGGTGGAATTCCTGGAGAATCGCGAACTTGTTCGACCAGGTGATCGTGTCGTTACTTCCGGTGACGGCGGAGTGTTTCCAGGTGGTCTTTTGATCGGGCAAATAGCAATTGATCCGGGCGGCAGGTTACGCGTCCGATTGTCTGCGGATTTCGAACGACTCGAATTTTTACGCGTGCTGCGCTTTCAACCCTCACCTGTCATCCGAGATCCAGGTGGGCTCGTCGGCCCGAAACAGCCCGAGGCAGCCTTGTCAACGCAGGAGGCAGGCGATGGATAATGCTGCCTCTAAACTCTGGCTAAAACGTTGCCTTTATGTCTTGCTTTCTTTTCTGGTCCTGTTTCTTCACCTGTTGCCATTGGATACAAAACCCGACCGCTGGCCGTTTCCCGACATTCTAATTGTTCTGACTTACGCGTGGTTACTGCGTCGACCTGGATATGTTCCCATGATCAGCATCGCCGCGATAATGTTGTTGGCGGACCTGTTGCTGCAACGCCCTCCAGGGTTAATGGCGGCATTGGTCGTTCTTGGTGCCGCGTACCTAAGGTCTGCTGCGCCCGGATTCCGCGATGCCGGTTTTGCAGCTGAATGGACTTCGGTTGCGGCGGTGATAACTGTGATTTTTGTCGCGAACGGCCTGATTTTGGGAATACTTTCCGTTCAACAGGCAGGTATGGGGTCAATCGCAATTCAGGCAATCGTGACGATATCGATCTACCCAGCAATTGTGCTGCTTAGCCAAGTGGCCTTCGGTGTAACGCGCGCATCCGTTACAGACAATACCACGGCCGGAGCACGCGCATGAAGCAACCTAAGCAAAAAGCACCTGGCCCAGCCTATAAACGTTTGCCCCGCAGGGCGCTGATATTGGGGGGAATGCAGGCGGTCTTCATCGGCGGTCTGGCCGCGCGTATGCGGTTCATGCAGGTCGACCAAGCAGATGAATACCGGCTGCTGGCCGAGGAAAACCGGGTCAATATCAGGCTAATTCCACCGTCACGCGGTCGCATCTACGACAGAAACGGCCAAATCATTGGCCAGAACTCGCCATCGTACCGGATAGTGATCGTTCGTGAAGACGCGGGAGACATTGACCAAGTTATCGCGAAACTCTCTGAACTTATTCCGCTGACTCAAGATGAAATCGAACGTGCAAAATCAGAGATGCGTCGCTCGGCCCCGTTTCTGCCCGTAACATTGGCTGATCAGGTGACGTGGGAAGACATTTCGAAAGTCGCCGTTAACGCTCCTGCTCTGCCCGGCGTGACACCTGAAGTCGGAATGACCCGCCAATACCCTCGTTATGAGGATTTTGCCCATGTGGTGGGGTATGTCGGCCCTGTAAGTGATTATGACCTGAGTCAGATCGAAGACCCAGAACCCGTGCTGCGTATTCCGCGGTTCCAAATCGGCAAGGTCGGCCTTGAGGCCAAACAGGAAATCAAGCTGCGGGGCAAGGCTGGCGCCAAGCGTGTTGAGGTTAACGCGACCGGTCGCGTCATGCGTGAACTGGATCGACAGGAAGGCGAAGCTGGCGCTGACCTTCAGTTGTCGGTCGATGCAGACCTGCAGCAATACGCGCAAGCCCGTTTAGCCGGTGAAAGCGCCGCTGCGGTTGTGATTGATTGTGAAAACGGTGACATCCGCGCCATTAGTTCGGCGCCAAGCTTCGATCCCAACCTCTTTGTCAGGGGTATATCGGTTGCCGATTACCGAGCCCTAACACAAGACAATTATCGCCCGCTGGCCAACAAAACAGTTCAAGGCACATACCCACCCGGCTCGACCTTCAAAATGATAACCGCAATGGCTGCGTTGGAGGCGGGTGTAATCAGTCCGTCCAGTACCGTTTATTGTCCAGGTCACCTAAAAGTCGGAAGCCGACGATTTCACTGCTGGAAACGCGGCGGCCATGGCACAGTCGATTTGGGGTTGTCTCTCAAACGTAGCTGCGACGTTTATTATTATGACGTTGCCTTGCGTGTCGGGATCGACAAAATTTCAGATATGGCACGCACATTCGGGCTGGGTGTAAAGCACGATATTCCAATGTCCGCCGTTGCCGCTGGATTGGCTCCAAACCAGGAATGGAAACAGCGTGTGCATGGCGAAGACTGGTTGGTCGGTGACACAGCCAACGCGTCGATCGGTCAGGGTTTCATGCTTGCTTCACCACTCCAATTGGCTGTTATGACGGCTCGGCTTGCTACGGGTCGCTCGGTGACACCACGGCTGGTGCGGTCAGCCAATGGAATTGAACAACCTTCGGGTGCCGGTGAACCATTAGCTGTGAACCGCAACAATCTTGAACAGGTTCGCAAGGCAATGTTCTCGGTCTCGAATGACCGCCGTGGCACCGCCTACCGTAGCCGCATCATTGCGGAAGACTTTCGCATGGCTGGAAAGACAGGCACCAGTCAGGTACGAAACATTACCAAGGCGGAGCGCGCAGCCGGCGTAATACGTAACGAAGACCTGCCTTGGGAACGCCGCGACCACGCTTTGTTCGTCAGCTTTGCGCCTTACGATAACCCGAAATATGCGGTGGCCGTTGTGGTAGAACACGGAGGAGGTGGATCCAAAGCAGCCGCGCCGGTCGCTCGCGATATTATGTTGCAGGCGCTTTACAACGGCACGCCCCCACTCGAAGCCTATCCATCGGCTGATCGCGAACGCATCAAAGAACAGCAAAAACTGTTGGAAGGCGATCGTCGTCCCAGAGCGCGTCCAGGTGAGAAGGACCGCGCATGAGCTATCTCGAATACGCAGTCAAATCCACACCATCTGGAGTTCGCAAGGTTCTGTATATGAACTGGCCACTTACCCTGTTGCTGGTAAGCGTGGCATGCGCTGGTTTTTTGATGCTATTCTCTGTGGCGGGCGGGTCATGGACACCGTGGGCCGAACCACAAATGGAAAGGTTCGGCCTGGGATTGGTGGTTATGTTTATAATAGCCGTCGTTCCTATCTGGTTTTGGCGCAACATGTCCGCAGTGGCCTATCTGAGTTCGATCGGATTGCTGATACTTGTCGAATTGGTCGGCGCCGTCGGAATGGGCGCCCAACGGTGGATTGATTTGGGTTTCATGCGGTTGCAGCCTTCGGAACTGATGAAGGTGACACTTGTCATGCTGTTGGCGGCTTATTACGACTGGCTACCCGCGCACAAAACTTCAAAGCCACTTTGGGTCATTCTTCCGGTAATTTTGATCCTTATTCCAACTTTGATGGTTCTGCGGCAGCCTGACCTTGGAACGTCCATCCTGCTGTTGGCCGCAGGTGGTGGGCTAATGTTTCTGGCAGGGGTTCACTGGGCTTATTTCGCTGCTGTTATCGCTGCAGGCGTCGGATTGGTGACTACAGTATTCAAAAGCCGCGGAACAGATTGGCAATTATTAAAAGATTATCAGTTCCGCCGCATCGATACATTTTTGGATCCGTCTACCGATCCGTTGGGCGCGGGTTATCACATTACGCAATCCAAAATCGCTTTGGGATCCGGCGGCTGGAACGGGCGTGGGTTCATGCAGGGCACACAATCGCGCCTGAATTTCTTGCCTGAAAAACACACCGATTTCATTTTCACCACATTGGCCGAAGAGTTCGGTTTCGTCGGGGGTATCACCTTGCTGATACTTTACGGCCTGATTCTGGTGTTCTGCATGGTCACTGCGCTGTCGACGAAGGACCGGTTCTCGTCGCTGGTAACATTGGGTATTTCATTGAATTTCTTCCTGTTCTTTGCGGTCAATATGTCCATGGTCATGGGTTTGGCACCGGTTGTGGGTGTCCCACTACCAATGGTCAGTTATGGTGGCTCCGCCATGCTGGTCTTGATGGCGGCGTTTGGTATTGTCCAAAGCGCTCATATTCACCGTCCCCGTTAATTCGAAAGGTCCAGCATGACCGTGAAAGTCCTGTTTTCCGCGCGTGCCGAACTGTGGCCCGAATACCGGCCACTTCTTTCCAAAGGTCTGTTGGACGCGGGCCTGGACTTCGATCTGGCGACAGAGATACCACCTGAAAAAGTCGACTACGTAGTCTACGCTCCCAACGGCGGCCTATCTGATTTCAGGCCCTTTGGCCGGTTAAAAGCAGTTCTCAGCTTATGGGCCGGGGTCGAAAGTATAACGGACAACGAAACGTTGAACGTACCGCTGGCTCGGATGGTGGATCATGGGCTGACCGAAGGTATGACTGAATGGGTCGTGGGACACGCGCTGCGATATCATCTTGGCATGGATAAGCACATTACGTCTCAAGATGGGACTTGGATACCCGAAGCACCGCCACTCGCGTCGCAGCGCCGTATTTTAATATTGGGTCTGGGCGCTTTGGGTGAGTCTGCAGCCCGCGCTCTGGCCGCGCTAAACTTCAAGGTCACGGGTTGGAGCAGGACTCAGAAAAACATCCCGGGAATTAAATCTTTAAGCGGCACCAAGGACTTGAAACAAGCACTTTCACAGGCCGAAATAGTAGTCCTTTTGTTACCTGAAACTCCGGCAACTGAGAATATTCTGGACACCCAGTCGCTTGCTCTGTTGCCGCAAGGAGCCAAGATCATAAATCCAGGACGCGGCCCGCTAATCGATGACGACGCGTTACTGGCGGCCTTGAATAGCGGTCAGGTTGGCCACGCAACTCTCGACGTGTTCCGAACGGAACCTTTGCCACCGGATCACCCCTATTGGAAACATCCAAACGTAACCGTTACGCCGCATATCGCATCAGAAACCCGGCCCGTAACCGCAGCGCAAGTCATCTGCGAGAATATTCGGCGTGGCGAACGTGGCGAGCCGTTTCTGCATCTTGTAGATCGCGACCTGGGTTATTGAGTACTCAAGCCGCGATCAATCCTCGCCCCTTTAACAGCGCTTCCACCCCTGGCAGGCGCCCGCGAAACTCAAGGTATAGCTCTTCCGCCTCTCGCGAACCACCAGTCGAAAGAATGCTATCCTCCAGTGCCTTGGCGCGTTCAGGATCAAAGGCACCGCCTGCTTCTTCAAATGCAGCGAAAGCGTCTGCATCCATGACCTCGGACCACATGTAGCTGTAATAACCCGAGCTATAGCCATCGCCGGCAAAGACATGCGCGAAATGCGGGGTCGCATGGCGCATACCGATCGCCGCTGGCATCCCTATTTCGTTCAAAAGCTCAGCCTGTTTCGCCATCGGATC
>NZ_JBXWRL010000087.1:0-10113 GCF_059612885.1 Ruegeria sp. YKSD179
ATAGCTTCACGCGGCGCTTGGAGCAGCCGCAAAACTCGGTTATCTCCAATGTCCGCTTCGGGTTCGGAACGGACGTTCACTGCGCCAAGCATGAATGTCTTCTTTGCGGACAAAGCTGCCGATTGTTGCTGACGTTCAAAAATAGCGTTTTGGTAACACAAGATAATCATTGGCAATCAGTCCAAACTTAATTTCGAGAAGGATGTTCGCTGCACCAACCGTGAACGAAACATCGTCTAAAGGATTGCCTGCGACTAGAAGGATGTTTGCGTAAGCACCTTCCTAGATCTCAACCAGCGGTCCTTCCGGATTCTATTCCCTGACATCACGTTTGGAGGCGCCCTTCTTTAAATCCAAGTCAACATTATTGTAAGTATCAGAATGTGTTAGTTAAGCCAATTTCAACTATGGTTTCATCATAGCTAAATGCTGCGATTCCGCTGTTTACTCTTTTGTAGTTGGCTTCGAAAAATGGTATCACCCCGTTCCCGATAATTATGTCGCGCTTCTCGATCCTAATGCGCGCACCATACTGATTTTCGTCTGGATCACCCACAAAGAGCGGATTGCTTTCCGAAAACGACTTTTTTGCAATGTAGACTTGCGGCTCTATGACTAGTCCGGCGCCCAAGTCAAATGACCCAAATGCTTCCAGACCTACAAGCCGGTAGGTGTCTATATCGCGATCTGTGGATTTACTTTCAGCAAAAACAGCCGTTCCGATCGTGCTTTTGCCCCCAAAAGAGCGACGCGCTCCAAATCTTGCGTTTAAGGAGCTACCGCTAAATGTATCATCAATCTTGTTTTCCAGCTTGAAACCAGAAATTGATCCAAAAAGTGAAAATGCATTTAAGTTCCTTGTCTCAAAACCTGCTTCCAAACCCAACCTATCTTCAAAGTGCTCATCCGCAATGTAACGAGTTGAAATTACAGGGCTTACGACGAGCGTTGTTTGCGGGAAAACAAAACGTGCTCCGCCGCGCAGACCGATAGTTATATCACGGAAGGCCTTTTCATCAGACAGGTCTCCAAATGAGAACACCTCGCCGAAGCCTATAACGGCGCGACGATCAGCGGTCGAATAGCCGTTTAAACCTTTGCGCCACAATGCTGAAATGGAATACCCAACTCCATAGGTAGAATCGCTGGGTCGGTTCAGAGTAGCCGGAACCGTAAAACCGAAAAAATCCAGATCGATTTCGTCGGTGTCGTAATTTCGCGTTGATCCGAGTCTTTTGAGGCCAAACTGAAAATTCAGTTCAAATCCACGCCGTGCGTCTATTTCGGCGATGAAAACCAATACCCTTTGACGAACAGGTTCTGGAATGTCGCCTGAAAGAACCTTAAAGAACTCAGATCGTGATCGACGCCATTGTTCGCTGAGGAAATAAGCCAGCGCCAATTCCAGACGTACGCGTGTCAGGTTTGGGTCTTCGGCCAGGATGCCTTGGTAAATGGCGATAGCTGTATTGTAGTCACCACTTCGAGTGGCAGAGAGCCCTGCTTGAAACTGGGCTTCAATTGCTGCCTGCTCAGTCGCCGATGCATCTACTTCGCAAGCGACAGCAACAAAAAATGCAATAGTACACGCAGCAAACCAGAAAAACTTCATTGCGGTTTCAAGACGGTATCGAATTAATTGACGAACTGATTGGCTCCCTTCGCGTATTAGCTCGATCAGTTGAGCCATTTTCGATTTTTCAATGCAATTAAGTTAGCCGCATCTATTTTTTACCTATCTGCCTGCTCGGCTGGCACTATACTCAGTTTCCTCCGAACGCTCCCATATGCCAAACGTCACCAGGGCCAGTGGTTGCGAAAGTACCTCCGACTTCGTTAGCTGAAGGTCCATAAAACTGTCCCTGTGCCGTACCGGCGGTACCTGCTCCCGACACCAAGGCAGTAAACTCTGACCCATTAACCGAACCTGAGCCACTAAAGTCCAATTCTGGTGCATTAGTTGTAGTTGCAGTGTTCAAGTTCACCGCTGACGTATCCGAACTACCGATTGTTGCTGTATTAAAATCAGTTGTTACGGTAACGGACGACACCGTTTGGTAAGGCTGACCATCTGAAAGACGGGCTACACCCAATCCTACACCTCTATACGTAGCTGTAGCTCCAACCGGAATGTTCGAAGCTTCTGTTTTCAAACCGTAACTTCCGGCACCCGCAGTCCCTGAGCCGGTGCCAGCTCCGGTAACCCAAGCGCCGTATGTCTGGTATTCGTAACCGGCTCTTTCTGGGTCTACATAAGTTGCTAAGTCTTGACCGTCGGCTGTTACAAAAGAGGTCACTAAAGGAGTATCTACCCTTGTGTCGCCGTTCCTAGTGTCAAATGAAACGGACGATCCTGATGCAGCCGAAGACAATGCTACCACAACACCGTTCCTCGTCGTTACGAGTGTGGTACTTGGCGACGGACCTGTTTGATCCTCAATTGTCACTCCACCCGTCGAAGGATCGGCGACATACCTTGCTGTTACCGCTTCCCCGTCTATCTCGACGGTTCCGTTTTCAGGTACGTTAGAGAATCCCGAAAACGGTATTACCGCTGGTTCCGAAGAACTATCGCTGTCCCCACATGCAGCTAATGTAGTGCATACAAGTCCTGTAGCCATAGCGCGAAGTTTTAACGGTCTGGGCATCCATTCCTCCCCAAAAGCTTCGATTTGCGCTTAACTCTGCAACCAATTCTTAAGACATCACTGATTTAAATCAACTGACTAGAATTGTCTCTTTTTGCGCATTAGACCCAAGTGTGCCCTCAATTACTCGTGTGATCAGCGTTTTCAGTCCTTTCGCCGCAAACGGCATGAGCGTCCGCTATGCGGACATAGCTGCCGTTTTCGCGTCGTTTTGAATGTCCGCTTTGTCTATGGAATTCGCGATACGTGAGGGAATGAAAATGGTTTCTTACACTTCACGATACAACCTTCAAACTGTGCTGTTTCAAAACTCAATGTGGCTTTAACTGACAAAGAGAAAACGACGAGGCGTCGAGCTGTTCGATTGGAAAGTCCATTACATCAATACTGAGCCCGAGCGCCGCAATGTAGTCTACAATGCGCGCGCTGCCATAAAGGTGATCGAGCACAAAGAATCCTTGCTCAGTGGCAAAGTCGGATACCTCGTCGGGAGCCACATTGAACAGGAACGGTTCTCCCGCCCCCGCAACGACATTTCCGATGTCGTCGCTTTCGCCCATTGACTGGGAAACACTCTCCGTAGACGCAAAACTTGTCAGAAAACGGGTTGCTGGCGACCGGTTGGACCTTACCATCTGATAGACTTCAGCGACCTCAGCAGGCGGTACATACTCCAGCGAGACTTCGGCGATAAATACAGTACCAATGTTGTGGTTGTAATCGAGTTCTAAGAGTTTATTGAGGGTCGTCTCCCTGGCAAAATCCACTGCGGTATAGCGGATATTGGGCGGAACACCGAAATTGCGGGAAATCAGGAAGCGTTTGGCGGCTATCGTTTCAGGTCGATCAACTTCAAAAACTGGGACTTGGCTATGACTGCCTGACAAACGCAGCCCAATTGTGTCAAGTCCAGAACCAAGGACTACGATTTGTTGAGCACCGTTTTCCAAAGCTTGTTCGGCCCGGCTCTGCATGAAAGTCTTGCGCCACAAAACGGAAGCGACAAGTCGCCGAGCTATTCCATTTTCGTCTGCGAAAGTGAGCTCGGATTGCCAGTCGGTCAACCGGTCAAGAATGTGCTGACCATCGACCGCCCCCTCAGCGAAAAGCCGCTCCGCAAAAGGATCGAAAAAGACATCTCGATAGGTCGGGTTTCTATTGACCATCGCGCAAAAGGCACAGACCCCAAGGGCCGTTCGGCTTAAGCCGGGCTGGGCTGTTTCTGGGACATAGAACACGACGGGTTCCCCACGACCTTGTTGGCATATAGTTTTAGAGATCATCTATTTTGGTTCGAGTCAAAGATGGCTGATCCACTCTCGGGATGCTTCCAATGCTCCCTTAGAGGCTCGCAGGACCCGGGTTGTGGCCAATCACTCCTCGCTATCACCTGTAAGTCACGATGAGGTCGCCACACAATGCGCGAAGTCAGCTTTGGGCTCTTAGAGGACGCCGGTATTAGTTCTAGTACGCAGGTCCCAAGTTCCATCTCTATTTCGCGGCTAGCAGAAGCAAAACGAGAGCGAGTACACCCCAGCCTGCGATCGCGGGTTAGGACCAACCAATATTGCTCCTTCTTGGGCAAATCCCAGCCCTCAGCGCCCCGAGCCGCCCTAACGGTGCAAAGACACGCGACGGGCCAGTAAACGGTAATTCCCAAGGCTGCACCGAGCACCGCCGCGGCCCACGAAGCGGCCATCGCGTGCGCCACGAGCCCGAGGCCAAGTAAAGGTACATAGAAAACCAAATCGGCGCCAGCATATGCGGACAATAGGGTTGTTCAAAGAGATCGCAGAGCTGCAAGATCGTTGGGAAATCGAAGGACTAAGTCCAGGCGACAGCTGTTCCAAGAAGAACCAGAGCCATCCCAGCAGCCTCTTTGACTGAGTACACCTCTTGGAAGAAAAAATGTGAAACTACACCCAAAATTATGACTTCAGCTCCCAATATAGCTACGTAAATCAGCCCCAATTTTTCATGCCCCAGAGCTGCAACTTCGAATGCGCCAGCTGTCAGCAAAGCAACAGCGATTATAGTTGCCACGCCCAGGTTAGGTAGTGTCCACCATGACTTCATGGCAACTATAGCAATACAGTAAAAAAGAGCAGATAGTAGTGCGAGTGCAGCAACCACGTTCATGATTTAATCTCCCTCGATAGAAATAAAATATCAGAAAGAAACTCATTGAGATGTGACCTAATTCACAAAGCAATTTTGAATTTTTCAGGGGTCAAAACCACAGGTATTGTCAGCGGCCCAATTGGACGCTCCGGGCTCGGTTCGGTCATTCGCTTCACTCGGCGTGAGCATCCGCTTTGCAGACTTTGCTGCCATTGGGTCGACGTCTGCTTTTGCATCTCACTTCGCCCGTCATCGAACCTTTCATACTAGCTCGGTTTGCATTCTGCCTCTAGTCTGGCGACATGGCAATCGAACCGAGACTGGATATCTTTGGGGCGGCGCTGGCCGATCCCAGCCGTTCCCGCATATTGTGTGAGTTGATGGATGGGCGCGCGTTTACAAAAAAGGAACTGGCATGCGCGGCGGATGTCAGCCCGCAGACAGCGAGCGCGCATCTTAAAAAGCTCGAAAACGCCGGTCTGACGTCTTCGTTGCGCAGCGGTCGGCATATCTATCACCGGATTGCGACTGCCGAAGTTGCCCAGGTGCTCGAAGTACTTGCCAGCCTGTCGCCAACAGATCATCTGTCTCGATCCGGACAGGCCGCCACGGATACCCTGCGTGCGCGTAGCTGCTACAATCATATCGCTGGCAGGCTCGGTGTTTTGATGAAAGAGCGCCTTATCGCACTCGATGTGCTGATCCTCCGCGACGACGCTATGATTACAGGTTCGCGCTATCGTGCGTTTCTTAAAGATCTCGGAATCGAGCCGCCGTCAGTCTCGTCGGGCAAACCTCCGGCAAAGCTCTGCCTCGACTGGACGGAGCGGAAGCATCACATTTCCGGGCAACTTGCGACGGCGCTGATGGAAAAGTTCTTCGAAGAGCAATGGCTTCAGCGTCGGACTGGCAGTCGTGCCCTAACCATCACCGATAACGGGTTCGATGCGTTGGAACGCTGGTTTGGTCTGGGTAAACAAGCAATAGATGGCGACGCTGGGGTCTGACAATTCGGTCGTTAGCGAACCGTCCTTTCCCGCAACTGCGCCGATAGGGGCTATACCAACAAAAACGCTGTTGGAGATACCCATGACACTGCCCAAGCTCAACAATGACAGGTTCGTGCCAGAAAACGGTTTGCGGATTGTCGTTCAGGTGCCCGACACCCACGCGCAGAAAATTGTGGATGCTGTTCTGGTCGAGGATACTCTGAAATACGGCGACTACGATTGCGTCACATTTCGGACCGCGCCGGGCCTCCAGCAATTTAGATCGCTTGGAAGCGAGCGCAATGTGGCAACCGAAGATGTGGTCGAGGTGCCCTGTGTGGAGCTGTCGTTCTTTCTAGGTGATAGCGAAGCGAAGGCCGTGCAGGCTCTCAAACGCATCTATTCATCGCACCCCTACGAAGAGCCGGTGGTTTTTGTGGAACCCTGTGTTCGCACCCTCCATATTCGGGGAATGGACGAGGACAACCCCAACTGGTTCTGGAACAATGAAACCGAAGACTGGGTGCCGAAGGAACACCGTTAGAAGGCGCCAGAACACAGCCGAGGACGTCACCCGAGACCTGACAATCGCCGCACCCTGGCGAATCAACAGGTTGGGCTCGAAGCGGTTGTTCGCTGCGTCTCGCGCCAATGAACGCTATGCGAAAAAAGCAGAACGTCGATGCAGAGATAGAAGCAACGGCTTTGCCTTCTACAGGAGCACATCGTAAGAAACCGGAAGTGGGAAGCAGCCGGAGCAAAGTTATGTTTGAGGGTTTCACCGAAATCGACGTGGAACTAGAAAACGCCAAAATTCACGCTAGGGTTGGTGGAGAAGGAGAGCCGTTGCTTCTGATGCACGGTTACCCACAATCTCACGTTATGTGGCATACGATTGTCGAGGAACTTGCAGCTTCCTACAACGTTATCGTGCCAGACTTGCGGGGTTACGGAGACTCTGTTGCGAAGAATGCAGACTTTTCATTTCGCGCCATGGCTCAGGATCAGGTTTCGTTAATGAAGCACTTGGGACATACCATCTTTCATGTGGTTTCTCATGATCGTGGCGCACGCACCGCTCACAGGATGACGTTGGACCACCCTGGCGTGACGCGTTCCGTTGCGCTTCTCGATATACTTCCAACGCTTGATGTTTGGCGCACAATGGATGATTGGCTCGCCAAACGCTACTATCATTGGACCTTCTTGGCTCAACCAGGCGACATGCCTCGCCGCTTGATTAACAACGATCCTCTTTTGTTTTTGCATTCCGCCTTACTTGGCTTGTCAGGGTCGATCGATATTTTCGACAAAGACGCGCTGGCTGAATATGAACGCGCCGCGCAGAATCCAGATGTTGTGGCAGCGTGGTGCGGAGATTATTCGGCAGGGGCAGCGATTGACGTGGAGCACGACCGGGCGAGTCAGGGCGAAAAGAGCCTCATTCCGTGCCTTGTACTTTGGGGCAGTAAAGGCGTGGTGGATCATCACATCGACCCAGTCGAGGCTTGGCAGGCGTGGTTTCCGAACGCGCTAGGCCACCCTGTTGAAGCCGGCCATTTTCTTGTGGAGGAAAACCCGAAAGCTGTCCTTGATGCGCTATGCGTTCACTTGGATGGTGTCGATTAGAAAGTTCCATTACTCGCCTCCTAGAGATGATAAAACAAGCCTCAAGAGTTTTCATTCATTCAGCTTCGGGGGAACACTTAATGTATGATCTTCTGCGGTTCGCAAAGGCACAGGAACACGGTTACGAGCGCGCGCTGGCTGAGATCGAACGAGGTATGAAAACAAGCCATTGGGTTTGGTACATTTTTCCACAAGTTAAAGGACTAGGGTTTTCTGAGAAATCACGGTGGTTCGGGATCGAGGACTTGGGTGAAGCTCGAGCTTATCTCAATGACCCCACGCTCGGTCCTCGATACGTGAAGTGTGTGAACGCTCTGCTTTCAAACTCTGAAATTCCGATCAAGGAAATTATGGGGCCTCTGGATGCCAAAAAACTTCAGTCTTCTTTGACACTGATGCTGGCGGCAAGTGGGGGGGAAATTGTCCAAAAAGCTATCGACGAGTTCTATGACGGAAAAATCTGCGAAAAGACGATGCAGATACTCTCGCGTTAATTCATTTGGATAGCCTTAGTTCCGTTGGCAAAAGTCCACAGGGCTGTCGTTCGTTGCAACTTGCTCCAATGCATGCGACGTGAACCAAGCCGACGTTCAGGACAAAAATTTTGAAGTTCCTACTGTGAATGGCTGCTCCTCGCAAAAGCGGACGGTGGCGGAAATTTGAGCGATGGCCTTGTTGCGGACAATGCCGACATTCTTCGACACAACCTTCGAAACACCGAAAATGCACGACTAGTTCCATGGACGCCAGAACATATCAAGTGGCGCCGTCCGCTCGAAAATTCGTTGTAACTTCTAGTTTGACATCGGGTTAAAGCGCGGCGCTGGATGAAACTTCTCTCTCACAGCATCGTTGCTCCAAAACCCAGTGGTCGCCAATAGAGTTTAGCTTAGACGCCGCAATCTTGTTGACCGGGAGATACAATCAAAAACTGGATTTCAGTTGTTTCTGAGTCTAGTTTCAGCGTTTAGGGAGGTGCGTGCATGAAACGAAGACTTGCTGCAATACTTGCAGCAGATGTCGTGGGTTATTCGCGCCTTGTCCGCTCCAATGAAGAGCGTACGTTAGAGCAATTGCGAGAACTACGGGAAAACCTCATCGAGCCCGCCTTTGCAAAACACGAAGGCCGTGTAGTCAAATGGATGGGCGACGGAGTGCTGACGGAGTTTGCAAGCGCTGTCGACGCGGTTTCATGCGCTTATGATATTCAAAAGTCTATCCATTCACGCAACGGAGACTTCCCAATTGATGAGGGGATTACTTTTCGCGTCGGCATCAACATCGGCGACGTCGTGGTGGAAGGTGATGACATTCAAGGCGATGGGGTCAACGTGGCCTCAAGGTTGGAGACGCTGTCCGATCCTGGTGGGATTTGCATTTCGGCCTTAGTCTATGAACAGATCAAGCACCGCCTGGATGTGCCTTTTCAAGACGCGGGTGACCAGCAGGTTAAAAACATTGTAGAGCCAATCCGCGTCTGGAAATGGGTGGGCGCGGCAAACGAACAAGCAACTACTAAAGAGCCCAATTCAGAGTCAGCCCTGATTTCAACTCCCAAGCTGCCAGACACTCCGTCTATCGCGGTTTTGCCGTTTGACAATATGTCAGGCGATACCGAGCAGGAGTACTTCGCAGACGGCATGACAGAGGACCTGATCACCGACCTTTCAAAATTGTCTGGCTTGTTAGTCATCGGTCGCAACTCTTCTTTTGTTTACAAAGGCAAGGCCGTAGATCTGCGACGCGTCGGTAAGGAGTTGGGTGTGCACTATGTCCTTGAGGGCAGTATCCGCAAGGCCGGCAATCGGGTTCGCATGAACGCGCAGCTAATTGAAACAGCGAATGGAACCCACGTATGGGCCAATCGCAGGGACGGAACGCTAGAAGATGTTTTTGACCTGCAGGACGAGATTACAAGAGAAATTGTCGATGCGCTGTCTATTGAGTTACGGGAAGGTGAGGAAAAGCGTCTTGGCAGTCAATACACAGAGAATATCGAAGCGCGTGACTGGTTTATTAAAGGGCGGCTGCGCTATCGTGAACCGGGTCCTCAGGCCAACGCCGAAGCGCAGTTACTGTTAACCAAGGCTTTAGAAGCTGACCCAAACTTCGCGTATGCAATGGCTGTTAGAAGCTACCTGAAATTCCATGCTTGGTTCTTCAAGTGGAACAGCCACCACAACGCGTTCGACGAAGCATTGGCTGAGGCCGAACATGCAGCCAAGATCGATCCTAACCTAGCCGCGGCTCACGCGTTTCTGGGTTGGATGCATATGTGGGGCGAGGGATTCGAAAGAGCTCTTTCTGAGCATGAGACAGCTCTATCATTGGACCCCAATTCCTCAGATGGACACTTGTGGCAGGCTTCTTCACTTATCTACGCGGGAACGCCGGAGTTGGCAATTGCTCCCATGGATCGAGCAATGCGGCTAGAACCGCATACTCCACCCATTTACCTTCTGAATTATGGTCACCTGATGTTGCAGCTTGACCGCTATGAAGAAGCGATCGAATATTTGCAGGCAGCAATACGAAACGCTCCTCAGTTCCCTATGAACTACATATTTTTGTCGGCGGTAAAAACTGCGCAGGGCAAATTGCAGGAGGCCGAGGAAGCCGGCATGAGACTTCTCGGATTGATCCCTGTAGCTACGGTATCCACACTGAGTTCCCAATTGCCCTACGCAAAGGAAGAGCACAGACAAAAAATTGTTGCGGGCCTGAAA
>NZ_JBXWRL010000088.1:0-10098 GCF_059612885.1 Ruegeria sp. YKSD179
CACCAGTATCGGACGGTTTCGTGGCTCACGTCGATGCCTCGCTCATGCAGCAGATCTTCGACATTTCGAAGCGAAAGCGGAAATCAGACATAAAGCATCACCGCCAGGCGGATGATCTCGGGACTGGTTTTGAAGTACTTGAAAGAGGCAGGTTTGGTCATTCCTAAACGCTACGCAACCGCCCTGCCCTGCTCAAGCAAAGTTCTTCTGACAAGACCCTCCCGTTAATTCAAATTTGATTATTTAATAATATTGTATGATTATATGAATTGCCTGGATGGAATCGGGCTGCTGTCCAATTCGTCCACGAAAAGGGGGAGGCAGGCTCTGGATCGCCGTAGGGAAAGAGACCGGACGTTTTCGAGAAGGAGCCTGCATGGTCAGGTTGCGCTCGATCTTGGCAGACGGATCGTGGCCGGCGAAATCCCTGAAGGCGCTACGCTTGCAACCGAGGAAACAGCGAGCCGTGAGTGGATGGTCAGCCGCACCGCCTATCGCGAAGCTATCAAAGTGCTGACTGCCAAGGGGCTTGTTGAGTCGCGGCCGAAAGCCGGCACCCGTGTCCGCCCCCGAGGTGACTGGAACATGCTGGACCCAGACGTGCTGCTGTGGGCGTCAGAGTCCGAGAGTACGACCGAGTTCGCAGACGCGCTTTTCGAGTTTCGCCTGATTATCGAGCCTGGCGCCGCCCGTCTCGCAGCGAGGAAACGGCTGCCAGAGGCAATTGCTGATCTTCGCGCGGCAATTGAGCGGATGGAGAGTTCTCCCCCTCAGTCGCAGGAAAACATGGATGCTGATCTCGCAATTCACGAGGCCATCCTGAGCGCGTCGGGCAATGAGCTTCTGACTTCGCTCGGTCATGTAGTGGAGTCGCTTCTGGCCCGGAGCTTCCAAATCTCGTCACGTCGCCCGTCGATACGGGAGGCGTCGATACCGCTGCACCGCGCGGTGTGTGACCGCATTTTCGAAGGCAACGAGGATGAAGCCGAGGCTGCCATGACGCGGCTTCTGAAGAGTGCGCGCGCGGACATCAACGAGATCGTCGCACATGAGAAGGGAAACGAGCATAGGACTGCGGACAGGAAATGAACCCATTCTGAAAACAAAGACAGAATGATTTTGGAAAATTTATCAACACTTAAGGAGGAGTAGTATGTTGAAAAATGCCTTTCTAAGCGCCGGCGCTGTAGCGATTGCCATAACGGCTGTTGCAGGGGCTGCTTCGGCCGACACGTCCGACAAGCGCATCGCCCTGTCGAACAACTATGCCGGCAACAGCTGGCGCCAGGCGATGCTCGGCAGTTGGGAAAAGGTCACCAGCGCCGCTGTGTCGGACGGCGTGGTCGCAGAGGCACCTGCCTTTACCACCGCCGAAAACCAGGTGACCGAGCAGGCTGCCCAAATCCAAAACATGATCCTCGAAGGCTACGACGCAATTGTCATCAACGCCGCTTCGCCCGACGCATTGAACGGCGCGGTTCGTCAGGCCTGTGACGCGGGTATCGTTGTGGTTTCCTTCGACGGTATCGTAACTGAACCCTGTGCCTATCGTATCGCGGTTGATTTCCATGCGATGGGAAAGGTGGAAGTCGAGTATTTGGCGACGCGCTTGGACGGCGGCAACTTGCTGGAGATCCGCGGCCTTGCCGGTGTCTTCGTCGATGATGAGATCAGTGCTGGCATCCACGAAGGAGTGGCTGAGAACTCTCAGTTCGAGATAGTGGGTTCGGTCCACGGTGACTGGGCACAAGACGTGGCTCAGAAGGCAGTTGCCGGTATCCTTCCATCACTGCCCGATATTGCTGGCGTCGTAACCCAAGGCGGTGACGGTTACGGGGCTGCGCAGGCTTTTGCGGCTGCCGGCAGGCCAACGCCGCTGATCGTCATGGGCAACCGATATGACGAGATGCTCTGGTGGAAAGAGCAAAAGGACGCGAACGGCTATGAGACCATGTCGGTTTCGATTGCGCCCGGCGTTGGCACGCTCGCGTTCTGGGTGGCCCAGATGATCCTTGACGGGAAAGAGGTGCCACAAGATCTGACTGTGCCGTTCCTGACCATCACCCAGGATACTCTGGAGGAAAGCTTGGCGAATACGCAGCCTGGCGGTGTTGCGAATGTCGAATACTCGCTTGAAGATGCCATGGCAGTCGTTGCCGGCGGTTGATCTCAGCGCAAAACAGGAAGGCCGGGGCCAATGACCGCATCGACAAAAAACATCGTCTCGCTCAAGGACGTCGCCAAGCATTTTGGGGCCGTCCGAGCGCTGGACGGGGTCGACCTTGAGGTGGATGCGGGGGAATGCCTCGGCCTGGTTGGGCACAACGGAGCCGGCAAGTCGACATTGATGAACGTGCTTGCCGGCACTCTCGCCCCTGATCGGGGTGCCATTGAGGTTATGGGCTCCAACCTTACCTCGAAATACCATGTCGCGGCCGCCAATCAGCAAGGTGTGCGATGTGTGTTTCAGGAGTTGTCGCTGTGTCCAAACCTATCGGTCGCCGAGAACGCACGAATCTTCCATCCTTCGCTGTCCGGCTTCGGATGGAAGCGTCGTGCGGGCGACCTGATACAAAGCAAACTCGATGAGATTTTCCCGGGTCACGGTATCGAAGCCGGTGACATCGTCGGATATTTGTCGATCGGTAAACGCCAGATGGTTGAGATCGCGCGCGCATTTACGATTACCGATGCGCCGCTGAACCTCGTCATACTGGACGAGCCGACGTCGTCACTCGATGCGGTGACTGCCGCCCAATTGCTTGATTTCGTGCGCAAAGTAATTGGCGAGGGCTTGAGCTGCATTCTAATTTCTCACGTCCTTGTCGAAGTGCTCGACTACTCGGACAGGATTGTAGTGATGAAGGATGGCGCTGTTGTGGCGGCGCGGCCGGGCAATGAGTTCGACCGGGATTCGTTGGTGTCCGCAATGGGCAACGTCGTCGAAATCGACGAGATCCGCGAGCATGAGAAACTTGAGAAAAAGAGGGGCACAACGCCTGTGGTGGTTGAAGCCCGGGCCGACGGAGGTCGGGATAGCGCAACCCTTCTGGCGCATAAGGGCGAGATCATAGGCCTCGCTGGCCTGGCCGGTCACGGGCAAACGCGCACATTGTTATCGATCTACGACGCCGCAATGCGCGGCAAGACGGCGCCGAAGGTCCAAGGACCGGTTGCACTTGTCGCTGGCGACCGACAGACCGACGGCGTTTTCCATTTGTGGTCGATCTCGGCAAACATCGGCGTTCGCAGTCTGCGTTCCATGGTGCGTCGCGGGTTGATCGACCCGCTGGCGGAAGCCGCGATCGGCGAAGAGTGGCGGGACAAGATCAAGATCAAGACGCCCGACATGTCGGACAACATTCTGTCTCTATCTGGCGGCAATCAGCAGAAAGCCCTGTTTGCCCGGGCCCTGGCCTCGGATGCCGAGATTATCCTGATGGATGACCCAATGCGTGGCGTCGATGTCGGCACGAAGCTGGAAGTATACGACCTGATCCGCGACGAGGCTGAACGTGGCCGCACCTTTCTCTGGTACACAACGGAGATGGACGAACTGAACAACTGCGACCACACCTATGTATTTCGCAACGGCGCAATCGTGGCAGACCTCTCGCGTGAAGACCTGACTGAAGAAAAGGTCCTGCACTCGTCCTTCAAGGAAAGCGCCTGACCATGCTGGCCAAGGTTACTTCTCCAAAGTTCCTGCGGGCCATCCTGCCAGCGGCATCCTTCACAGTATTGTTGGCTGCAATTTTCTACGTGCAGCCGCGGGCGGCCAGCTACTTTGGCATGAATCTGATGCTGCAATACACCGTGCCGATCGCGCTGGCGACGATCGCACAGATGTTTATCATCACCGTGAATGATCTGGATCTGTCGATTGGCGCCTTTGTAGGCTTGACCGCCTGCATCGGTGCGAAGCTGTTGGCGGACACGCCGGTGCTCGGTGTGCTGGCACTGGCCGCTTGTGTCGCAGCCTACGCTGCGCTTGGCGCACTGATCTATTGGCGAAACCTGCCCTCCATCGTTGTGACGCTGGGGATGTCATTCGTTTGGCTTGGCATCGCTGTCTTGGTCCTGCCGACGCCGGGCGGAACCGCGCCGGGGTGGGTCAAGGCAATCATGGGATTGAAGACACCCTATGTGCCATTCCCGATCATAGCCGCCATCGTTATCGGCCTCGTCGTTCATTTCGCGTTGATGCGATCCAGCTATGGAACCGTTCTGCGTGGTGCGGGCGGCAACCCGAGAGCGATCGGTCGCGCCGGATGGTCGCTTCTGAAGATCAAAATGGTGATGTTCGGGGCCGCTGGTTTCTTTGGGGTGTTATCAGGCCTTTCCCTAATCGGCCTGACATCGGCGGCTGACGCTCATATTGCCGACCGGTACACACTCTACGCCATCGCCGGCGTGATACTGGGCGGCGGCGAGTTCGTCGGCGGGCGTGTTTCACCCATCGGTGCGGTCATTGGCGCGCTCACCCTTGCGCTGACCGGGTCCTTCCTGACGTTCCTGAAGATTTCGCCCGACTGGCAGATCGGTGCACAGGGCGGCATCCTGATCATCGTTCTGGCACTCAGGGCCCTGATTAACAGGCAGGAGTCATAATCCATGACAATGATCCGGCAACTCTCCGACAAACCTTGGATCTGGTCCTTCTTCGGCATGTTTCTGGTCTGGCTTGCCACGGCCATCTACACAGGCGGCACCGGCAGTGCCGAGGTCATTACCGCAGCACTGTCGTTTGCTACATTCACAGTCATCGTTGGTATAGGGCAGATGTTTGTCATCACCACCGGACCAGGAAATGTCGATCTGTCGATCCCATCGACGATCGCCTTATCCGGCGCCGTGGCTATGAAAATTATGGATGGCTCAAACGCCATGCTCGCCGTGGGATTTGCCGTGTCGATGGGTTGCGGACTGGTCGTTGGGCTTTTCAACTACATGCTCATTCGGGTCCTTCGCATCCCGCCGATCATTGCGACGCTGAGTTCCAGTTTCCTGATCCTGTCGACCGCTATTGCCTATGGTCGCGGCCTCAAGATCAAACCCCCGCCGCTTCTCGCCGAGTTTACTACTGCGCAGGTTCTGGGCGTGCCGGTGCTGGCGGTCGTTTTCATTATCTTCGCCGTTTTCATGAGCGTTGTTCTCAATCGCACCTATTACGGGCGGTCGGTCCTCGCCATTGGTCAGAACATGCGCGCGGCCTGGTTGGCCGGTATCAATGTCGAGCGCATCCGCTTTTGCACCTATTTGCTGAGTGCCCTTCTGGCGGCGCTCTGCGGCTATCTTCTGGCCGGTTTCTCGGGAGGCGCGTCCCTGAATATGGGGCAGGAATACCTGCTTGGCTCGATCGCCGTTGTGGTCATCGGGGGAACTTCGGTGGCGGGCGGCAAGGCGAACGTACCCGGCATCTGGGGCGCTGCCATGTTCATGTTCCTGCTGGTGACAATGCTGAACACCTTCGGTGCTTCGGCTGGCATTCGCCTAATCATGACCGGTCTGATCATCGTAGCGGTCATTACGATTGCAGGCGGGGACAAACAACAACGTTAGGGAACGAAAATGGCATTGGTTGGAGACAGTTACGAGTACTACGACAAATCGTTCTACGACCTCACCGTGCCGATTGCGGCGGTCGAAGAACTCTATTCGGACTGCCGCTGGGCCGAAGGTCCGGTCTGGTTCAACGAGCACAGCACACTGGTTTGGAGCGACATCCCAAACCAGCGGCTCCTGCGCTGGACGGAAGGTGTCGGCGTTTCCGAATTCCGAGCGCGTTCCGATTTTGCCAATGGCAACACCCGTGATCGGCAAGGCAGACTGGTCAGCTGCGAACACGGAACCCGGCGCGTGACACGGACCGAGCCGGATGGTTCAATCACAGTGATTGCGGACAGCTTCGGCGGCAAGCGGTTGAACTCACCCAATGACGTGGTCGTCAAATCAGACGGTACCGTTTGGTTCACCGATCCCGACTACGGCATCATGTCCGACTACGAGGGCTACAAATCCGAGCGGGAACAGGACGGTTGTTACGTCTATAGTGCGAACCCGGAAACTGGTGAGATCAGAATCGTTGCCGACGATTTGACCAAGCCGAACGGTTTGGCTTTCAATGCAGACGAAAGCAAGCTGTTCATTGCCGACAGCGGTCGCAGCCACGACCCAGACGGCCCGCACCACATCCGTATATTCGACGTCTCCGACGAGAATAAGTTGTTGGGCGGTCGGGTCTTCTGTGAGGTAAACCCGGGCGTACCAGACGGATTTCGAATTGATATCCATGGAAATGTCTGGAGTTCCTGCCAGAATGGTGTGATTTGCTTCGGCCCCGATGGTAGAGCGCTTGGCAAGATAAGGATCCCGACCATGGTCGCAAACCTGACCTTTGGCGGGCCACGTCGGAACCGGTTATTCATTACGGCGACAAACTCGGTATACGCTGTTTACGTAGCAACTACGGGGATCCAAGCTCCCTGATAAAGCAGACAAGCTGTTGCGTCTTCACTCACATAATGAAAAACCCGATCTGATTGAGTTCCTTACAGTTCGTAGGTCGCGAGAACTTCATGGTGCGCCTGATCCGGCATCAAAGTCGAGCAGTAGAAGTGAAACTCTCGAACCTGAAAACGCGATCCTTGAAAATTACCCTGGCTCGCGTAGAAATTCTGAACTTGTGCCAAGCCATTTGTCGAAAGTGTCTGGGAGAAACGAGCTATTGTGACGTGCGGCCGGAACCGGCGCTTTTGGAACTGCACACCTGCGCCTCTTAGTTTGCGCGTGATTTTTCGCTCAAGATTGAGTAGGTCTTCACATCGTTCAACATCGGCAAAGATCACCTGCGGGGTGTTTTTTCCAAAGCTGCCCAGCCCGACGAGACGCAAGTCGAATGGCTTTGCATGCACTTCAGTTAAAGCCCCATGCGCGGTTTCACACACTTCGTCAGACTGTTCGCCAAGAAAGCTCAAGGTGAGGTGTAGATTGTCCGATGGCACCAAGCGACCGACTGTCAGTTGCTCCTGCAGCCTTTCCAGTTCACCACGGATTGTATCCGGAAAGTCTATTGCCAAGAAGACACGCATGTTCGCTTCCAAATTTGTATAAACGACGGCGAGCAGAATGCGACCGAGCTGGCGTCGGTTCTTCAACCCCGTTCTTTTACAATACTCTTAAAATCCGACGGCGACATTCCAGACCATTTTCGGAAGGCCCTCGAAAACGCCGTGGAGTCTGAGTATCCAAGCCGCAGTGCGGTCTCACCAACGGACTTCCCTATCCGGCTCGATTCGGATTTCCTGGCACCTTCGTTGCACCGACATTCACCATGCCAATGCCGACAAGCAGCAGCATTAGTCCAAGCATCTTTCGGCTCGAGACCTCCTCTCCAAGAAAAACTGCCGTCATCAGGACAATGAAAAAGGGCGTTAATTGGAGGAATACACCGGCGCGTGCGGCTCCAAGTTGCCTTACACCTGCGCTCCAGGCGCAGAACGCGATTACCGATGCACCCACGCCGAGATACAATCCAGAAACAAGAATCTCAGGCCTAAACACGTCAGGCATTGTTATATTGCCTCGCCATACCGCCAGAGGTGTCATCAAACAAAGCCCGCACCAGACGACTGCGGCCATACAGGGAGTGGGAGCAAGGGGTAACCGCAGTCGGTTGAGACAAACTGTAAATAGCGCCCATGCGAGAGACGCGAAAAAGACAAACATCGGCCCGGTCAACAGTCTGAAACCACTGGTCACATCAGTGTGGGTAAAGAGTACCATCCCAACACCGCCGAATGCGACCAGGCCGCCGAAAATCTCAAGGAGATCCAGTCTGCGCCCTCGCCAAAGTCTTGCGATAATAAGGATGATGATTGGTGAAAGTCCGAAGATCAGCCCCGAGATCGAGGCGGGTGTCTGTTTTAGGCCAACGTAAAGCAGCCAGTTAAACAATACGATTCCGAACGACGCCAAAACTATAAGCTCGGGCATGTGCCTTTTGTACGAGAGTAGAATGTCCCGCCGGTTCAGGACGATGACTGGCAGCAAGGTTATCGCCGCAACAAGCCAGCGCAAGTAATTTAAGTCGAAGGGTTCGATTGTTCCGTGTAGTGCCCGCCCGACGATGAAGTTTCCGGCCCAGAGCAGCGGGGCGAGAACAACAAAGAGCAAAGCGGATCTGTCAGAAATACCTTTGCGCATAACGAATGCCGTCCGAAAGGCGCCGATATCAATAGAACGAAGGCTAGAGACCGAAGCAAAATTGGGTCACCTTCGCAACCGGCCAAAATAAAAAAGGATTAAATTTTAAGACAGTTTCGTGATTTTGGATTTAATGGTAGCGGTCAACTCGGCGTTGCATTCGGGTGCAATGACCCAAGATAACTACAAGTGTATGGATCATGCTTGCTGCGAAAGCGGGCGTGGTAATTGAAGCCTGATGAATCATTGAGACCTCCTGTGGGTGACCCTACGTTAACCCAGATCGATGAGGGCCTCTGTGAACTAGGACACAAACGATTGGCGCTGACGCAAACGGATACTAGCTCCGAGTACCCGTTTTGGGCTCGAGGCAGCCGTTCAGCAGAATTCAGTGAATGTCTGCTGTGCGGACTTTTCAGTGTTTCCTTGCCGTCTCCCAAATGACTTACGCCGGATCGATCCGTTACTCAGTCCAAGTCGCTTTGGCACGCAGCAGCATCGGTTTCGCCCTTCCGATCCCAAGTGCCATCAGAACAGTTGCAAAAACAAAATACCCCGCAATAGCGATGAATTGACTTTCCAGTCCAAAACCCAGGTCAATCATCAGCCCTGTCAGGCCCGGACCGATGGCCGATCCCAATACCATCACTGCAGCCGCCATTGCCTTGATCGAGCCGATATGGGCCGTTCCGTAGAAATCCGCCCAGAAGGCGTTGGGCAGAGTCGTATTTGCTCCCATTGTCAGCGCGAGGAAAAAGAAGCCGAAAAACATTGCAATCGGTTCCGATGCAGCAGCGAATATGAGAAAACTAACGACCATCGGTAGTTGGTAGAAGGGCGTCAGGCGGGCAGTGCCAAACCGATCCAGCGCCAAGCCCGAAAGCACCATGGCTATGATCGACATCAGCGTGTAGAGCGGAAAGAACGACACCAGTTCCATGTGGCTCCAGCCCTTTACATCGGCGAGGTGAACCTGATGGAAGAACAGGGCGGTGTTGAAAGCGGACAGTCCCAAAATCGCTGGCACCATGACCCAGAACAATGGGTTCCGCAGCGCTTGGCCGCGGGTCCAGTGCAATCCTTGCATACCCACATTGCCCGTACTTTGCGCTAACCGTTTGGGTGTGCGCTCCTTCCCAAGCAACCAACCCAGCACCGGAACACCTACAAGGCAAAGTACGGCCCCCGTAAGCCAAAGGTATCGCCAGTCTATGATTGTCATCAACGCCACGAACAGGATGGGGAGAAAAGCCTCGCCAAAGGCAAACCCCAGTGACGCCGTCGACAGGGCCCGTCCGCGCGTTGCCACGAACCAGCGCGCCATAGCGACCACGGCGATGTGGCTACTCATTCCCTGTCCGAAAAACCGCAAAAAGAAAACCACCAAGGGCAGTACCCAAGCCAACCGGTTCAGCGCCATAGCCATACAGGCTGCTGCAAGCCCGATCAGAACCACCGGCCCGAGAACGCGAACTCGGAAAATGTCGGTCAATCCGCCTGCCCAGACCATCGCCAAGGCCGATACGGTCGTGCCAAGCATGTAAATACCGCCCCATTGGCCGTGGCTCAGGCCGAAAGCTTCCCGGATTTCACCTGCGAAAATCGAAATAAAGAACGTCTGCCCAAAACTGGACATGAACGTCATTAGTGCCCCGGCGGCGAGAAAGGGAGCATTCTGGACAAGGAAACCGGCGACTTTCATACACCTCGCTTGCCCGCCATGGAGTTGGACTGCAAGCTCAAATATTCTGCAGGGTCTAGCAAGAATGTAAGGTCCGCTTTGGGCTTGTCTTATGCTTTCCTTATCGATCTGCAAAGATTGAGCCACTGCCGGTCACGCCATTTATGGCTGGCAGTGGCGGCGGCTGGATCGCTTTGGGCTTGGTCGTGAGG
>NZ_JBXWRL010000089.1:0-9974 GCF_059612885.1 Ruegeria sp. YKSD179
CGAAGCGAGAGTGGAAACCGAATATACAGCATCACCGCAAGACGGATGATCTCGGGACTGGTTTTGAAGTACTTGAAGGAGGCAGGTTTGGTCATTCCCAAACGCTACGCAAACCCCCTGCCCCGTTCAAGCAAAGTTCTTCTGACAAGACCGTCAGCGAGGTTCAAACGGCGCAGCGATCAGGCTGATGGCCAAATCAGGTTCAAGATCAAAACGACGATGAAAATGATCGGAAAGAAAATCAACGCTTGTTGAACTTTTGAGCGGTTTTCAAACCAACCCATACTTCTTACAGCCCAATATGCGCCACCACACAATAGGCCCATGACAATCGCGTGCACCCAATCCATCAGCAGTCCTCCGAAGGCAGCATAGTCACATCAGAATAGCGACCATCCGCCGTTGTTATCCGCGCGCAAGCGCCACTATCACGGTTAGACCAGAATGACGTGAGACCCTCGGAACGGATCAACTCATACCCGAGGTTCTGTATGCCCATCTCCGCTTGGCCCGCACGTGCTCCTTCGAAAGCAGTCAAATCGCTTGAACTACCAATAGCAGGTTGGCCCGGTTTGATAGAAGTGCTTGGAGTATCGCATGCGGCAAGGCCAAGTGCGGCAACTCCAGCCACAAAGGGATCAAGTGACTTCATTGGATTTCCTGCTTGTTGAACTCAGTGGCTACTCGATGCCGATACCAATATCAAAGGTGACCGGTTTCGCCCCGGCGTTTAGGATCTCGACCACATGATCGCCAGACTGCCAAAGTTGGCCTCGATAAGGGGTGTCAGAAGAGATCAGGTCTAGAAAGAGCGAGCCATCCGGGTTGAAAATTTTGTAGTCTAACGCGCCACCGTGGGAACCCACGTCCACGCGCATGAACTGACCATCTGCCGCGCCGAGCACGTAGCTCACTGAAATATTCGGGTTCAATGTGCCCGACATCGCTGCGCCGCTGGTACCTGCCGCGAATTGGACCCGTTGGGTTCCTGAAACTACGGGTATACCGCCGGACCCCGCCATTGCGCCTTGGCCGTCATCGGCGGCCTGCGCGACGCTGAGTTCAGCGACTTGACCGTCGTTGGACCCAAGACATCTCCAGACTGTCTCGCCTTTGTCTTGCAGCATGACGAGCGAATTTGCTTCGGAAAACTCTGTAGACAGAACAGTGCCGCTTTGTCCGTCCGGCCCACCCACAGCACGCGATTGGTCGATGCAACCGTCAATCGCGTCCTGTCCGACGTCAGCGGCCGAGGCGAATGTCGGCGAGATACAAAGAGATAAAGCCAGAACCTTTGATCGCACAACTAAACTCTCCTGGTATTAATTAGACACCGCCGCGTCGCGCAGTTGCTGCAATACTGCATCACATTCGCTGGCCGCTCCGACGATCGCATCCCCGTTTTCTTCCGCGTCCGGAGTCAGTTCTCTCAGGTTAGTGACAGCACGGTTAAAGACTTGATCGACCTGTTCTTCTGTCAGAAGCCCCTCCTGTTGCGCTGCATTTGCAATCCCGCAAACACCGGCTGAAAGCCCGGTAGCGATGCCCATTCCAGCGCCACTGCCGATGCCCAGCATCCCGCCACCAATACCGCCCACAAGCAGCCCTATAACCAGTCCCAAAATCAGTTTGCCCATGTGTTTGTCTCCTAATGCTCTGAGCTTTGTCACCATTATAGAGGCTAATTTGCTTTATTCTTTTTCCTGCATAATCCCACCAAAATCACCAAATTCACTGACGGCGCCAGTACTGCTAACAGTGGCCTGGCGGTCTCCGGCGCAAATTCAATTGCAAGAACCCACGGTAGGCCCAAGGGTAAAAGAAATAGCCCAGACAAGGGATCTCTTGGCTGTTCAAACCAGCCGAAGGTTCCTGTCATAAAGATGAAAGTCGCGCCTGCCCACAGCAACATGAAAACCCAAATCGCGGCTTTGCACAGCATCAGTCATCGCAACGTTCCAGCAAGCTACTTCGCAAAACTAGAGCGTTCCTTCGTTAGTAAGCGACATTATACCGTCTGTGGTACCGTCACTGTAAGCGATGCACTGCCATGGCGCGCGGTCCGGTCCGACGCCGACGCGCACAAACGTCCCGGCTTCAGAAAACTCCGAACCGAGCAGTGCCACATCCGGATTGTTGGTTGTCGCGGTGACATCACGCAAGCAAGCTTGCTCAGCCGCGGTTGGTGCCGCCGACGTAGCACTGGTTGTGCTACCTTCATCACAGGCTGTGAGAAGTACGGCCGCTGGCAAAGCCAAAAGAAAGTTTTTCATAATATACCCTGTTTTACGTTGATCTAGGAAGGCGCCATGGCGCTTTCTCCGGGTCTTTATTTTGTCCCATATTCAACAATACGGTATTCACTTGGTTGGTCAAATTCTTGCGCATTGAACACGCTATCTAATTCAGTCCAATCAAATTGTGTCCGCTTCTACTCGTGAGAGATCGTTCCTGATTGAAATGGTTGTAGACGGAGGAGTGAACAGCGGCGAATTTCTGCAAACTTCGCATGCGTCAACACGTGTGCAATGTGCGCGAAGCAATGGTTGGGTGAATTCCGCTCAATGTCTTCATTGCGGACAAACCCACCGTTCGGTGCTCAAACAGAATTGACGGCTAAGAATGCTTAAACTAGGCGCTCAAGGGTGTTGGCATCAGGCTCAAAATGGCTACGAAGGCCCTCCTCACGACTCCGCCAATTTTCAAAGACAGGAGCAGAGTTCTAGTCAATCTCGCTCAATAGCCACTCCGCCCGTTTTATACTTTCGTGCGCTGTTCCGAGTTTTCGAACTAGTCTGGCTTTCCTGTCAGGATTTTTCTCCAAATGAATTTCGGCTTCAAGATCAGTTGCTTTCTTGCGAAGCTTCTTTAGTACCTTTTGAACATGGCTGGATTTAATTTTCTCCGCTTTGCCTGCCTCAAGGCGCGAGTTGTACTCAGCCATTTTTTCGGCAAGTTTTTTCAGTGCCATCTGAATGCCCCCCGCGGACCGTTGCACAATCTCAGCATACTATTTGCTTTCTGCGACTTGACTGTGACGTTTTTCGGATTTGTCTTCCTTAGACAGCGCGTCGTTCTCAGTCCCATACTCACCGAGTTCTTCTTCTTCCAAAGCCAACAAACGTTCGACTTCGGCCATAGCGTTGTCTCGTTCGATATAAAAGGTTCTCGCTGCTTCGATCAGCTTGCGCATCGCGCTATAGGCATAGTCCGAATCGTTGAGAAATGAAGTTGCAGCATCGGGAGTGAGTTGGTTTTTTCGAATGAGCTGTTCTACACGGCGCGCAGCGGTCTGGGCGTCTTCTTCTACTTGTGCACGTTCCTGATCAAGCCAGAGTGCACTACGCTCCTCCGGTTCTGCGTCTTCAAGCTTTTGAATCTCGACGAGTATTCTGGCAATTTCAGTACGGAGGTCATCATAAAGTTCGGTTGCACTCCCGGAAAACCGTACAGTGTGGCGCAAGATGTTCTTCCGCAGGTGTTTAACAGACTTAACCGCTTGAACGATGTCGCCAGCCACATCTCTCAGTGCGTAAACTCGTTCTGCCACGTCTGGTTCGACACGTCTTTCCCCAACGCGCGTCGAGAATTCGACAATGGCGGAATAGAGCGTCTTGATCTTGCGTCGGTAACTTTCCTCGATATCCATGTCGGAAGGTGTTCGACTGTTTCGAACCACCTCTGCAACGCTGTTCGCGCCAAAAACATCCTTCCGATGCAGGTTCAAACCATGCAAGATCAGCGTCATCGCGTTTTCGTAGAGATGCATAACTTCCTTTCGAAGTGCGATCTCAAGAGTTTGTGGGAAATCATCGGCCGCATCGTTCAGGTAACGCGGTTGACTGACATCCGGGGTTGGTTCGACGATACTGCGTTCAAGAAAGGAGATCAGCCCTCGCATAAATGGTAACATGAGCAAGACGCCGAGCACGTTAAAGATGGTATGGAACACCGCCAACTTCAGAGCATAATCTTCCGCGCCGATGCCCACGGCACCACTGATCAGGTCAACCATCTCACCCAATGGGACTATGAAAACCAAAGCTACCGCCGCAGTGATTGTATTGAAGATCAAGTGCGCCAATGCCAATCGCTTGCCCTGAAAATTGGCGCTGATCGAGCCAATAATCGCCGTAATCGTGGTTCCAATATTAGCCCCGATCGCCAGAGCCAGTGCGTTTTCATAGCTAATTTGTGAAGCAGCAAGCGCGGTGAGAGTAAGCACCATCGTCGCGTGGCTCGACTGCATAATCAAGGTCGCGGCAGTCCCCAATAAACAATAGACCACCAGTCCCCAAAATCCCGGCAGTGCGAATCGCATTAGGTCGACCTGGTCCTTGAACGCGTCGAAACCCTCTTTCATGTAATGAATGCCCAAGAACAGAAATCCCAGTCCACCAAGGGCGTAACCAATGCCACGGAGCACCTTCGGCTTCTGAAATACAAGGATTATGCTGAGGCCGATAATTGGCATGGCGTAAGTTGCGATATTTACCTTCAATCCTAGCCCGGCGACCAACCACGCACCCGTCGTCGTTCCGATATTGGCACCAAAGATTATCCCCACACCACCTATCAGAGAAATAAGGTCAGCACTCAAAAATGAGATCGTGATAACCGAAACCAGTGAGCTGGACTGCAACAACGCAGTAGAGACAAAACCGAATAAGAGCGATCGCGAAACGGACTGTGTCGCTCGCTGAAGCATTCGTTCTAATGTACCGCCTCCAAGTAGCTTGAAGCCGTCTTCAAGCATCAGCATGCCAAACAAAAAAATAGCGATACCAGCTGCAACAATCTGCGCGTCAGGACTTACCCAGAAGGCAATTAGTAGCGCGCCAATTGCGACCGGTAGGTAGTACTTGATCATTCAATCAGTCCAAATTCTGGATCACAAAAACACCGAATGGTGCGGTTATCGACCTGCAGGAAGACCGCACACTAACCTCGACCAATATTCGTATAGCGCCACGGTTCTTAGCCGATATTACATCCCAAACCCGGGCGCTTTCTGACCTCGGTGTTATTATTACCGCAACGTACATGTCTCATTGATTCAAATCATGGCGTAGAAATTCTACTTGCCCAAATTGTTTGAACTGTATTGCTACTTGAGACCGTTGGACCGTGCATGCTGAGAACTGAACGCGTAGAAAAAGCAGTTCGCCTAAACCGCGAAGAACTGTTCCGGTTTGGTACGGCTCTGCTCTTCATCGTCGGCATCATGCTGGTAGCAATGGCCAGATCGGAAGGCGGAACAGACGGAGTGCTCTTGGTCGTCGCCGCAATGATCGGTGGATACATGGCTATGAACATTGGCGCGAACGACGTGGCGAACAATGTTGGCCCCGCCGTCGGGTCCCAAGCAATTACTTTGACCGGCGCTATCCTGATTGCGGCTTTCTTTGAAGCAGGCGGCGCCATGATTGCGGGGGGCGATGTTGTCGGCACAATAAAAAAAGGCATTATCGACCCGGACTTGGTGGCGGACCGAGACACATTCATCTGGCTGATGACGGCAGCTCTACTCGCGGCAGCGGTGTGGCTGAACTTCGCCACAGCCGTCGGTGCCCCGGTTTCCACAACGCATTCAATCGTCGGTGGCGTACTTGGGGCTGGAATAGCTGCGGCCGGTTGGAGCATAGCGGACTGGTACCAGGTTGGGATGATCGCGGCGAGCTGGATTATTTCTCCCGTACTTGGAGGAGTTATTGCGGCAACTTTCCTTTACATCATCAAACGCACGATCACCTATAAATCGGACGTATTGACTGCGGCCAACCAAATGGTGCCATTACTTGTCGCTGTAATGGCATGGGCCTTTGGCACGTACCTGATGCTCAAAGGTGTAAAGAAGTTGGTGAAGGTCGACTTCCCTACAGCGCTGGTGATTGGCCTGTTGCTTGCAATCGTCGTTTATTTTCTCATTCGTCCGTATGTCGCAAACGCGACAAAGCGTCTGGAAAATAAAAAATCAAGCGTGAACGATCTCTTCACCGTTCCGCTAATCTTTGCAGCAGCGCTCCTGAGTTTTGCTCATGGTGCCAATGACGTCGCTAATGCAGTGGGCCCACTGGCGGGTATCAACGAAGCGATCGCCGCCGGTGCCGTGGCCACGAAAGCCTCTATTCCGATATGGGTAATGGCGGTTGGAGCCATAGGCATTTCTCTCGGTCTCGCGCTTTATGGACCCAAATTGATCCGAACCGTAGGAAGCGAGATCACCGAACTTGATAAAATGCGCGCATATTGCATCGCGATGGCGGCGGCGATTACGGTTATTGTCGCCTCACAGCTAGGCTTGCCAGTCAGTTCCACCCATATCGCTGTGGGGGGTGTATTCGGCGTCGGATTCCTTCGCGAATACATCAAGTCCAGCTACGCCCGCATGTTGGACGAAATTAGAGAGCACCACGCCGACCATGACCCAGAAGCGGTTGAAGCATTCCTCGAGAGATTTGAAGCTGCTGACGTCACGACTAAGGGCGAGATATTACGCGATATGAAGGCACAGGCTTCCTCCGACCGTGTCTTGGCTAAGAAAGAACGGAAAGCTCTCGGCAGGGTGCATCGGATCGAATTGGTCAAGCGCAACTTATTGCTCCGAATTGCAGCGGCTTGGGTTATCACGGTCCCTTTAGCAGCTACTCTTGCATCCATGTTCTTTTTTATGATCCGCGGAATGTTGTTGCCCTAGCTATTCCGCAACTGACCCAAAAAGACTACGGCTTCTCGTTTGATCGGCTTCAATCGCCTCGGGCTTTGGTTCTAACTCACAAAAATTTCGACCGTCTGCTCTGGGCTGAAGCAGAAATCTGATCACTTTTGTCGGATGTCCGCTTAGGGTTGGATAGCAGACCCAATCCAACGAAGCGCCAAGGTTTGCTCTACGGACATTGCAGGCATTCTCGTTTGATCCGGATCAAGGACGGAAAACGGCGACCAGCTCAATATCTCTCCAATCTATCAGAGAGGAGAGCGTGGAGATGGTTGAGAAATCTCACACCAGTGGTTTTTGGCCTTCGCTTTATGAGCCTCTTCGGCAGGTCGGGACGCGTGTATCCGAATGGCTGGCCCCGGCGTCGGAGGCGTCAGGATCGGAAAACACTTACCGTATAAGCGTCGAACTGCCGGGGGTGATTGAAGAGGACATCGACCTGAGCGTTCATGACGGTATGGTAACACTGAAGGGAGAAAAGCAGACCGAGCGCGAAGAAAAGGGCGAGACATGGTTCTTCTCAGAAAGGCAGTATGGCTCGTTTAGCCGTTCCTTCCGGCTGCCGCCGGATGCGGATGAAGGAGGCGTCGATGCACATCTGAAGGATGGCGTGCTGACCATCACCATTCCTAAAGTCGCACCGGCGAGGTCGGAAGATACCAAGGTGCAGATCCGCAGATCTGAGGGCTTTGAACCATAAACGGTGCACTCTGCGCGACAGCTGCTTCGTAAACTAGCAGACGCTGGCCAGAAATTTGGCCATGACCGCTAAGCGGACAAAAAACGCCGTTGAGATAAATCAATACTCTCTAACGCTTGAAGACGCATGACAGCAAGGGGGTAACGCACCCCTAACTTTACAGTGCAAGATAGCCGTTCTCGTGTTGGGGTGTTGAGGGACGTAGAGACCAAAGAGAGCTTATGGATATTGGTTTAGCAGCATTGAACACCGGTTATGCAAAAATTGGGAACACTGACAGGTCTGGATAACAAGACACCCGATATAAAGACTCGAAAAGGATCACACAGATGTCACATTCGGAAATCTCACTACCAGAGTTCACGGGTGCAGGAGTTTTGATCACAGGCGCATCGACCGGGATTGGGGCCGAGTTGGCCCGCGCATTTGCCACTCAAGGGGCGATAGTCGGTTTGCATTACAATTCATCTAAACAGGCCGCGGAAACTCTGGCAGCAGAAATCAGAAAAACAGGTGGGGTCGTCGAACTTTTCCGTGCGGACGCTGCCAATTCTGAAGAGCTTAGGGTCGCCGTCGAAGATGCTGCGGTTCGATTGGGCGGGTTGCGTGGTTTGATTAATAACGCAGGAGGGATGGTGCGCCGAGTCTCGTACGAAGAGTTTACCGAAAAAGACTATAATGAGATCATGGATCTGAATGCGCGGTCGATCCTTGTTGCATCCAAAGCTGCGTTTCCGCACCTAAAGAAGGAAGGTGGCTTCGTGATCAACACGACGTCTATCGCCGCACGCAACGGTGCCAGCAACGGCGCGGGGCTCTACGGGTCTTCTAAATCCTTTGTATCGAATGTGACACGCGGCATGGCGAAAGAGTGGATCAAATACGGCATTCGAGTGAATGCCGTGGCACCGGGTGTGATCACCACACCGTTTCATGAGCGGTATTCGACGCAGGAACAACTGGACGCGATGCTTTCCACGGTGCCACAAGGGCGACTTGGCGTCGCTGTCGATTGCGTCGGTGCATACTTGTTCCTCGCCTCTGACACGCTTGCCGGTTACATCATAGGACAAACCATCGAGGTCAACGGCGGCCAGCTAATGCCGTAGACAGCGGGCCCAACGGCATAAACAATACCGAATGAACGGAATGACGAAGATGGAAAAACGACAGGTCGGACGTACAAAGTTGATGATTGACGTGCTCGGGCTCGGCGGCGCTCCGCTCGGGGGTAACTTCGCGGACTTGGGCTATGAACAAGCCGCCGAACTAATTCAAGCCTCAAGAGAAGCGGGCCTCAACTTTTTCGACACAGCTCCTTGGTATGGGTTTGGTAGGTCCGAAAGGGTGATGGGCGACGTGCTGCGCGGTACCGATTACGTTCTTTCCGACAAAGTTGGTCGGCTGCTGCATCCTGGGGCCGTCGAAAATCCGATGGACTACGGGATGATTGATCCGCTGCCCTTCCATGTCGTCTATGATTATAGCTACGATGGCATCATGCGCGCTTATGAGGACAACCTGCAACGGCTGGGGCTCGATCGCATAGATATTCTCCTAGCTCATGATATCGGCACCTTCCAACACGGAAAGGAAAACGTCCAGCATTTCAAAGACCTTTCCGAAAGCGGGTATCGCGCAATGGATGAGTTGCGCAAATCCGGCAATGTCAAAGCGATTGGCCTAGGCGTCAATGAAAACAAGGTCTGCATGGAAGCACTAGGTGTTGGTGACTGGGACGTGTTTCTTTTGGCGGGTCGTTACACGCTGCTGGAACAAACGCCTTTGGATACGCTTTTCCCGGCCTGCGCGGCTGCGGGCACTTCGATCATTTGTGGCGGTCCCTTCAACTCGGGAATTCTTGTCGGCCGGGAAATGTGGAACTACGCCAAAGCTCCAGCCGAGATCGTGGAAAAGGCGCGAGCGCTCAGCGCAGAAGCAGAAGCATTTTCGATCCCGCTGCCGGCGGCTGCGCTGCAATTCCCCCTTGGCCATGAAATTATTTCCTCCGTTATTCCAGGGCCAAGGAACAAGGTAGAGCTAGAACAGATTGTTACGTGGTTCAAAACTCCGATCCCCAGCGAATTCTGGACCTCTCTGAAATCGAAGAGGCTTTTAGAGGAAGCTGCACCAGTACCATCGCAAGCATGACCGCTTCAGCGGTCGCCTAGATTCCTCAAAGAGCGGTTGGGATGATGCTGGACCTCTCAATATCCACATTGCCATTAGCAGCATCAGGATCGATCGACACATTTGGTTCTCCATTGTGCGAAGTTGTTTGACAACTTTAAAACACCTTTTTGCTATGCCATCGAATGCAGCCGAGTGTTTCTGCCCATCGTTTCGAATGCTGCGCACGCGATCAAGGTCTGAGAAGGGCTCGGTGCGGTCATTGGCAGGTTTTATTAATGAATGTCTGCTTTGCAGATGGGGTGGATGGCTCCCGCTCCATCGGCGTCGCGATGCGCCATAGTGCAGGTGTCGTTATCTGCGAGAGAGGAGTCACCCCATGCAAGTTACCACGATCGGCCTTGATCTGGCCAAGAACGTCTTTCA
>NZ_JBXWRL010000090.1:0-9734 GCF_059612885.1 Ruegeria sp. YKSD179
AGCAAACGCAATCCATTGGCTGCTCAATCAAATGGAAATAGTACGAGTGATCGGGACCGCCGCTCCGAACCGACGTTCGCTGCACTCTGCTTGAACGACTGCCTTGCGGACTTTCCAGACTTTCGATCAAATTTCTTCCATTAATAGTTCCGGCCTGCAGTCGCTAATCGTTCGACCCGAACATTGTGTTGCAGCTTTAAGATACCGGACTTTATACTGGAACACGCACAACTGCATAACCATCAAACAAACACCAAGAAACTTAAGTATTTGCTGTCACCCATCGCCGGGCAAGGAGGCCGCTGGACATCTTTGCGTTGACAATTGAAGTTACGCACTTTGTTCTTTGTATGAGGAAACACGGCTCAAGAATACTGGAAGGTGTTGAGGGTTTAGGAATGTCCACTTCAAGACGATTGAACGCTCTTTCAGGTGTTAGAAATCTCTTGGTCAATTGTGCCGAAGCGAAAGCAGGAGATCGTCTGTTGATAGCCTTTGAGCATGAAGACTTCGGCTATTTTGATCTCGATATCCGTCACGACATAGCGGCTGGCGCGCGCGCGATGGGCCTCGACGTTTCGATGATAGATGTTGGTTTCAATGCTGTTCAATGCGACTTGCCGCAAGATCTGAAGACTCACTTCTCGCTCTTCGATGTGGTGCTTTTCCTGTCACGGCTGGGTGACCAATTGCGCTTCTCCGAAATGCCGCCGGGCCCGAAATTTGTCGTGTGTTTTGCGCTCAACAGCCAACTGTTGAACTCGTCCTTCGGGTTTGCGGACTACCGTGCATTTTGTCGGGCAAAGGACGCAGTGGACGATTGTATTCTGAAGTCGCGAACTATTGGCCTGACGTGCCGGGCCGGCACCCATGTGACGGGTAGTGTCCCGCAAGGGACGACCGAAGCAAAGGACACGACCTCGATGCGGTTCCCGATGTCCGTCTTTTCTCCTGTTCCAGCGGATTTGTTTTCCGGACGTGTCGCACTGGGCGGCTTTCTGACAGGTACCGGATCCGCCTATTATGATCGCTACACGGTAGAGTTTGAGGGGCCCGTATTCGCAATTCTCGAGGCTGGTCAGTTAACTGGATTTGAAGGCGGCAGGGCAGATGTTGCAGCTGCCAACGAACACTATGATCAGGTATCGTCCAGTCTGGGCGTCGATCGCAATTTCGTACATTCCTGGCACGCCGGCATCCATCCCGGATGTGGTTTTCCGTGGGACATCCGGGAGAACTTCGAACGTTGGGGCGGCTCAGCTTTCGGCAATCCGCGGGTTTTGCATTTTCACACCTGCGGTGCTTACGCGCCAGGCGAGATTTCGTGGAACATTTTTGATCCGACAATCGAGATTGATGGCTTGCGCGTTTGGGAGGACGGGACGTTTCACCTTGACCGGCTGGAAGGCGGACCAGACATTCTGGCGGAGTACCCCTGCGCGGCAGAGATTTTTGCCAATCCGGACCGCAACGTCGGATTGATGGATATCGGTTAGAGCGTCTTTTGCCTTATTGCGCTGAACGTATCAAAGTTGTTTGCCAAGGCCTTTGAGGCAACGGTGAATAATTCCCTCCCCAGTTCCGGCGTCGCAAGGTTTGAGTGCGACCCGACCCTGCCATCGGGGAATTGGCGGCGATGCTCGTCCGGTGGCCCATGCCTGTCACCACTGTGTGCGGCGATGTAGGCGCGCGAAAGTTTCTTCGGCGGGTTGAATGCCACGCCGGAAGGTTTGCAGCCGTGAAGCGCCTGCGTGATCGCAACCTCGGATGGGGTGGCATGCATACCCTCCCAATTGCCAAAGAATTCCTCTCGCATTCGGGCGACTGGTTCGGGGTCCCACCAGCTTTGGATATGTACTGAACCCTCAGGCAAGGCGGAAGCCGCGGACCGTGCAGGAGCAAGGTTCGCACCATGTCCGTTCACGATGAAGACACCCAGAAAACCCTGCGCCAAAAGCCCCTGACAGACCTGCAAGATCGTCTGCTCGAGCAACTCGGAGGATATCGAGACCGTTCCGGGAAATCCTGTGTTGAACGGCGCCGGAGTGTAAGCGATGGGTGGCGCCACGACGCAATCGCATATCTGAGCTGCTGCGACGGAAACACTGTTGGCACAGATTGTATCGGTGCCGATCAATCCCATCGGGCCGTGCTGTTCAGTTGATCCGATGGGCAGCATCACGCAGACACCTGTGGTCAATCGAGCTTCCACTTCGGGCCATGTCATCAAGCCCAGCTCCATAACACCCTCCAAAGACAAGACGGCCGGGTCCGTACGACCCCGCCGCATAATGTTGTCAGGTCAAAGGCCCCATTTGGCCTTGTTGCTGTCGAAGAAGCCCTTGGCCTTCTTCAGCTTGACCCAGTTGTTCACATAGTTGATCCAAACCTGGTCATCCTGGGGCAACAGCATCGCAATGGGTGAAGGTGCCCGGGGGCCGGTTTCAGGCACGCGCACTACGTCAAACTTTTCTTCCAATGTGGAGCCTTCGATATTCGATGTGATGAAAACATCAGCCCGTCCTGCCAGCACTTCCTGGTAACCACGCGCTGGGGCTTCGACGACCATTATGTCCGCATCGGGAAACCATTCACGTACAAGCTTTTCAAAGGTCGTGCCGAGTGTGGTCGCGACCTTGACCTCTGGCTTGTTGATGGACTCGTATCCCGAGAAGTTGCCCGCCTTTTCTTTGGTAGTGAACGGAAAAATCTCGACCGAGATATAGCTTTCCGAGAACCCGGCTGCCTTCATGCGCGGGGGTGAGATCGAGGCGGATCCGGTGATGTGGTACTGGCCCGCGACTACGCCATTGACGAGGGTCTTCCAGTCGGTCGCGACGAATTCGACATCGACGCCGAGGTCTGCGGCGAGTTCGTTCATGATGTCGATGTCGAAACCCTTGTAAGAATTCGTGGCGGGGTCCTTTACGGTCATCGGATTCCAGTCACCGGTGGTGCCGACCTTCAAAACACCCGAGTTCAGAATTTCGTTCAGCGCCGATTGCGCGTTCGCAGCCCCGGCCAACGTCAGGCCAATCACGGCAACCGCTGCCGCCCTGCATAGTCTTATCATAATATTTCTCCCGTTGGTGGTATGTGGTTTTTGGTTTGATGCGCCATACTTGCTTGATAGGTTAAAGAAATCAAATAGGCTGTGATCTTGCACGTCAGCTCGGCCCAAAAGGGGGAACATTGATGGACGATCCAGCCATTCAGCTGGTTGCAGTGAACAAATGGTTCGGTGACTTCCATGTTCTCAAAGATATCAGCCTTACAGTCGGCTCCGGCGAAAAAGTGGTGATTTGCGGACCATCCGGTTCGGGCAAGTCCACTGTGGTCCGCTGCATCAACAAGCTGGAAGAGCATCAGCGCGGGACCATTCACCTCTACGGCAAGGAACTGACCAACGATCCGAATTCCGTTGCGTCGATACAAGGCGATGTTGGCATGGTGTTTCAGCAATTCAACCTGTTTCCCCATCTCAGTGTGCTAGACAACCTGACACTTGGCCCGATAAAGGCACGCGGCCTCAGCCGGGTAGAGGCAGAGGACCGCGCCCGGCACTACCTGACAAGGGTGCGAATACCGGAGCAGGCGGACAAACTGCCCAAACAGTTGTCGGGAGGGCAACAACAGCGGGTGGCCATTGCGCGATCCCTTTGCATGGAGCCCAAGGTGCTGCTGTTCGACGAGCCCACCTCGGCGCTTGATCCCGAGATGATCGCGGAAGTGCTGGACGTGATGGTCGAACTGGCGCTGGAAGGAATGACCATGATCGTGGTCACCCACGAAATGGGATTTGCTCGAAAGGTCGCGGATCAGATGGTTTTCATGGACCAGGGTGAGATTGTAGAGCACGGCAGTCCTGGAGAATTCTTTGGTAATCCGCGCACCGCGCGCTGTCAGAAATTCCTCGGCCAAATTTTGCAGCACTAGGGGTAGGCATGAAGAGACTGATCCTTCCACTGTCGCTTTTACTTTTGCTGTCGGGATGCTCGGCTTCGGGCAACTGGGGTTGGTACGTCATTGATCCGCGCACACCCGGTGGCTGGACCAATATTAAGTTTTTGGTCTCTGGCATGGGCGCAACGATCCTTATTTCCGTGATCGCTGCTGCAATCTCCATCGTGCTGGGTCTGATCGTTGCGCTGCCAAGTCAATCCAGCAACCGATGGCTGCGCCTACTCAATCGAGTCTACGTTGAATTCATCCGTTCGATCCCGCTGCTGCCGATGCTGTTCTGGGTGTTTTATGGGTTGCCCATCGTGTTCAAATCCATCGGATTGAATATCCCTATCGATCCCTTCTGGGGCGCGATCATCACGCTGGCGATTTCCGATAGCGCTTTTACGGCCGAAATTTACCGCTCAGGCATCCAGTCCATCGCACGCGGGCAAAGCGAGGCAGCGCAGACTATAGGTCTGAATTACTATCAGACTATGCGGTATGTAATCCTGCCCCAAGCCCTACGGCGCATTCTGCCGCCCTTGGCGAACCAGTTCATTTATATCGTAAAGATGAGTGCCTTTGCCTCAGTCATCGGTATGCAGGAACTGACGCGCCGTGCAAATGAACTGGTAGTAACCGAATATCGTCCTCTTGAAATATACTCGTTGCTGATTGTCGAATACCTTGTGCTGGTATTGCTGATCAGCGCAGGCGTGCGCTGGCTTGAGCGCCGCATGGGTGCAGACGAACGTCTCTGAAGGAAGGATCATCATGGACTGGCACGACTTCATGTCCGAAACCGAGGCCAACATCGACAAGCTGAACCGCGAAATCCCCCAAACCGTCAAAGGGTTCGGCATAATGGGTCAAGCCGCAAAAGCAGATGGCGCCTTGTCGGAAAAGACCAAAGAATTTATTGCCTTGGGTATCGCAATTGCAACCCGCTGTGACAGTTGCATCGGGTTCCATGTGCGGTCGCTCGTGCGTCTAAATGCAACACGAGAGGAATTTTGCGAAGCGCTTGCCATGGCCACTTACATGGGCGGTGGTCCGTCCTATGCCTTTAGCGCCAAGGCGCTGAAGGCTTACGACCTTTACGCCGCTGAGGCCAAAGACGCATGAGACCCGACCTGCCAGGATCGACCGGGTACATCCGTGATTGTTGGTATGTGGCCGGTCTGTCCGAAGACTTTGACTGCAGCTTGACGCCACTGCGCATGCTGGACGAGGACATCGTTATCTTCCGCGATACCGCCGGCAAACCCGCAGCACTGGAAGACGCCTGCCCGCACCGTAAACTGCCTTTGTCGCGGGGCACGCTGGCGGGAGACAATGTTGTCTGCGGCTACCATGGGCTGACTTTCGATTGCACCGGCGAATGCGTGATCGCCCCGACTCAGCTTGACAACCCGCCTCGGCGCGCCGCCGTGCATTCCTATCCGGCAGCAGACCGCTGGGGCTTTTTGTGGCTTTGGATGGGAGCGCCGGAGCGCGCAGATGTAAGGGACATCATTGAAATTCCGAATTTCGACAACCCCGATTGGGGTAAGACTCCCAAAGGCGGCATGTCGATGCAGTGCCATTACCTTTATATCATCGACAATCTGCTGGACCCCAGCCACGTTGCTTGGGTGCATCTGACTTCTTTCGCGGGCGCCGGTACAGACAACCGCCCTTTGGAAGTGGAAGAAATGGATAACGGAGTGATCGTCTCTCGCTGGGTGATGGGCGAGGCCCCACCGCCCTACTACAGGGACATGCTGCCCTTTGGCCCGACCTGTGATCGCAAGCAGCATTACGAATGCCGACTGCCGTCGACGGCAATCAACATGTCGGTGTACACGCCAGCCTCAGAAGGTGGATATGACAGGCCGCTGTCTTCAAACGCTTTCATCAACATATCCTACAATTTCATTACGCCGATCGATGCGACAACCTCCCGCTACTTCTGGTTCCAGCACCGCAATATGCACGCAGAAGATAGCGTCCTGTCAGAACGTATGTTCGAGGGAGCCAAGATGGCTTTCAAGGAAGATCAGGAGGTGCTGGAACACGTCCAGAAAGGCATGGCAAAACGCAAAAACGACTATCTGAACCTGGCGCTTGACGCAGGCGCCATGCGGTTCCGCAACAAGGTCGCCAAAGCCATTTCCGGAGAGCAAACATGACCGCTTGGATCAAGATGGTATCCGACGAAGACGCGAGCCCCCGGCTGAAAGAGCTTCTGGAGCACGCAAGAACACCGCATGGCACCGTGGATACGGTCATGCGGGTTCATTCTCTGCGGCCAGAGACGATGAATGGCCATGTCACCCTGTACCGTTCGGTGCTGCATTCGGACGAAAACGAATTGCCTTTCTGGTTTCTGGAGGTGATCGCAAGTTACACATCGATCCTGAACGATTGCACCTATTCGTTGACTCATCATTTCATGAACGTCCGCAACCTGATCAGAGATCAGGCTCGCAGTGACCGCATCTTTGTCGCACTGAAGGCACAGCGACCGGAGGATGAATTCGACGGCAAGGAACTCGCTCTCCTGCGATATGCGGCAAAGCTGACAACCGATGTAGGCAAAATGGTGCGTTCGGACTTTGAAGCGCTCAAGATCGCCGGCTGTGAAGATGGTGAAATCCTGGAAGTAAATCAGGTCTGTGCGTACTTTAACTACTCAAATCGTCTGCTTAACGGCTTGGGATGCACCACCGAAGGTGATCAGATCGGTTACTACAAGGGTGATTAGATAAGGGAAAGCGCTCACCTGGCTTGCCAAAAGCGTCTCCACCGGGTCCTGCCAGACGAATTCGAATTTATCTCTGTTAGGCCAGTGACGCTGTCCTTTATGGCGCACCAAGTTCGCGCCACTCGGCAAGAACGGCGGTGCGTGTCAGTTTGAAGGTGTCTCGGCTGGTTAGCGATCTTTCCTGGTTGAAGTGGCTGTAAACGGAGGAATGGACGGATACGAATTTCTGTAAACTTCGCATGCGCCGAAAACGTTGCATGGCGCGTTCTCTTCGTCGGAATGGTAGGTGCGAATTCTCAACGCGATTGTTGAGCCACCTTCCAGTACGTTGCTTTTCCAGCGCTCCTATTTCTCGGAGCGCCGCCTTGTAGGATGCGAAGCGATCCGTCACGATCTCTTCCGCACAACCATGGCGCTTCATCAATTTCTTGAGGAATTTCAGTGCTGCGGCTTTGTTTCGTCATTTCGTGACGACAGCTTCGAGCACCTCTCCTTCGTGATCGACCGCGCACCAAAGATAGTGTCTTTTGCCGTTCACCTTCACGAAAACCTCATCCATGTGCCACTTCCATTTCGAGAATGCGTGAAGTTGCTGAACACGCTTTCTTCGGGTCTCGGAGGCAAACATCGGACCGAACCTGTTCCACCAGTATCGGACAGTTTCATGGCTCACAACGATCCCGCGTTCGTGCAGCAGATCTTCAACATTGTGGGGTGACAGCGGAAATCGGATGTACAGCATCACCGCCGGGCGGATGATCTCGGGACTGGTTTTGAAGTACTTGAAGGAGGAAGGTTTGGTCATTCCTAAATGCTATGCACCCGCCCTGCCCGCCTCAAGCAAAGTTCTTCTGACATGACCGGCTCGGCTAACGCGTATGCCGAGGATCACACCTATGGCTGAGCTTGCGTACCGCGTTTTCTTACCCCTTCGACCGGCGCTGTCCCGGATCGCGTCTTGGTTCGGGGCGAAGCCGGTCAACCAGATTGACACGCAGATGTGAGCTCAGGGTTGGATAGCAGACCGAGCGTTAAGAAGCCCCAAGGTCTGCTATGCGGATAGAGGCGCCGTTGGCTGCAGAAAAAACCTGCAACTGCTGTAGAATAGCGTCGCGCAGACGATGGCGTCCAATGTTGGTTTCCAAGCCTTCTATGTTTCGTCGATCTTCGAACATTTGCCCCCGTTTTGTGGATTTGCTTAGTGCAAGCATAATGACAGAAACACGCAGACGCATTTTGTCGACCAAGAGGGTTCCCATGGCACTCAGAAATTCCCCTGCGTCAAACGCGCAGCCTAGCTCTATGAATTGGTTAGTAGAGAATGCTGCGCGAGTTGCACTGCCTATTCGCCTAAAGCTACCTGTCGCATTCTTGATAGTGGTCCTTTTGATGGTGGCATTGTCGCTAGCTGGACTATCAGAACTGCGACGAGCGAATATTAGAGCCGCAGAATTGGTAGGTGATCAAATTCGGATAAGCACTTTGCGGTCCATCGAACGTAGTATCTCAGCGGTTAACCTTGTTGGGGCAGAGTTGTTTCTGAACGTCGGAGATCAATCTCAGAACAATAATCTCGCCAAAAAGTTCTACGATGAAGTGTTGCTCTTCCGAGCGGCCGCCGCGCAGACAGGAAATGAGAGAAGAGCCACGCACTTTCTTACAAAGAAGTATGAGAAAGAATTCTTTACCAAGGAAAGAGACGTGCAAACTGAAGCTTCAAAAATGCGTGCCTTGTATGTCCAAGGAGACGTTTCCGCTGCCAGACGTGTCTATGACACAACCCTTTCAGAGGCACTTGAAAAGTTTAATCGCGTTGTTTCTTCGATCTCCTTTGACCTGGGTCGGGAAATGCAGGCGCGCGTCGAAGAGAATGCCAAAGCGTTTGAGAAAGCCCAAAATTTAGTTGTAGGCACATCCGTCTTAGCAATTGCGACGGCGCTGTTGCTCGGTTTAACGATTTCAGCATCTGTCACGCAGCCTTTGGACCGAATACGTAAGGCATTGGGTGAACTATCGTATGGGCGTTTCAATGCACGTGTATTCGTGCCAAATCGGGACGAAATTGGAGAGCTAGCCCAGCACGTTAACCAGACCAGCGCGAAGTTGGGAGAGTTATATGATGAGGTACAACATCAGAAGGCGGAATTGGCTACACTGAATTCTGCACTGGAAGACAAAGTTAAAAAACAAGTTCAGGAGATTGAGCGCGCAAATCGTTTGCGGCGGTTCTTGCCGGCCCAAATTGCCGAGTTGATCGTTTCAGAACCTGAAGAAGAGGATATACTGCGTACTAAGCGCGCCGAGATCAGCGTTCTGTTTATTGATCTGCGTGGGTTTACCGCCTTTGCAAACTCCGCACCGCCAGATCGAGTGATCGAAGCACTTAACGCATTTCACACTGCCGGCGGCCCGTTAATCGAAGCAAGCGGCGGCACACTGGAACGTTTCCTGGGCGATGGTCTTCTGGTGCTGTTTGGCGCACCGGTTTCCGTAGAGAACGCGGCACAAAAGGCCACAGAACTAGCGCTGGATTTACGCGCGGCGGTCAGGATCGCGATAAAGCCATTTGGGACTGGTGCGAAAGAGCATCAACTTGGGCTCGGTATCGGTATTGGTACGGGGACAGCAACGTTAGGCCAAATCGGTTTTCAGGCTCGTCGCGATTATTCGGCGATTGGACCTGCGCCGAATTTGGCAGCCCGCCTATGTGAACAAGCAAAAGATGGTCAGATATTGATTTCTCAGGCAACTGCCAATCAGATTGATTTTGACCTGCGACCTGCAGGCCCTTTCAGCTTGAAGGGCATTGGAGGCTCCGTCGTCGCTTTTGAGTTGTGAGATCCTTGTTCAAATTAATGGCGCATTGGGCTCGGTGCAGACGTTGGGCAGATTTCAGCGAATGCCTGCTGTGCAGATGGGGTGGATGGCTCCTGCTCCATCGGCGTCGCGATGCGCCATAGTGCAGGTGTCGTTATCTGCGAGAGAGGAGTCACCCCATGCAAGTTACCACGATCGGCCTTGATCTGGCCAAGAACGTCTTTCA
>NZ_JBXWRL010000091.1:0-9278 GCF_059612885.1 Ruegeria sp. YKSD179
AATGCGGTGACAACATGTTCGCGGGCCATCGCCACGGACCTGTCGTTCGAGGTTCGGTCGGTTACCCAGCCGCCCCAAGAAAATCCAGCTACACTAACAAGTACCGCGCCGATGACGGCGCCGTAGAGGCCAGGTTTAAGCCATTCGGGAGTGTTCATTGTAGTTCCTCCAGCGGCAAAGCGCCGCCTCGCTATCTTCAGGTGTCATATTGAATGCCGCGGCCAAGTGCCGTTTCCAGGTCGGTCCAGGTAATTGGCCGCATTTCTGTTCGGCCCAGCGAACGCCCCTTGCCGTTTATAGTCAGGAAAATCGCTGTTCTGCGGTAAGCCGGGAAACTCAGCGTCTCGATAAGTTCTTCCTCAACCAATACTTCGTATTCACCGGCAGGCAGCTCGTCCGAATATCCGGATAGGGTAAACGGGCGCGGGAAGGTCACGGTGGATCTGATTGAACGCAGCGCCATCTCCGGTCTCCGCGATGTATACGTGCCTTCCGCGCTGCAAAGGCTGCCGTATCCTGATTGCAGAGAGGTAGCCTGCATTTGCGGTCATCATACATTATCCCAGAACCGGGCGATGCGCGCTGACCCATGTTAGCGCCGCTGGGCCCTGGGCAGTGCTGGCGAACCTTGGAGCTGCCCTGATGCTTGACTTCAGAAGTTTGGACACCGGCTGATCTGCGTCAGCGCATGCTCCAGGCGATGCGGGTATGATCAAAACAATCCGAAACATTTTGATCCTGCCAGAGGAGGCCCCGGTCATTCGGCACGTTCGCTCCCAAGATCCGAAAACATTGAAAAGGAGGAAACGGTGATGCCCGCAGGTGGCATTCTTTACCCGCATAGCCCTGAGTTCGATCGTTTTTTGCAGGCCTTCGTTGGTGAAGACCGGAAAGGCAATGCTGTTACGGTACTTTCGGCCCTTGCAAGGCTAAAACTCGAACCTTGGGAAGAGGCAGCCGCGCTTGCCGCTTTGGAGGAAAAGGCCGCTGGTTCGCGACTGGAGATGCTGTTGTCGCAATTCCGTGACGTGCCCGAACTCAAACAGGATAGCGGAACGCTCGCGCGGGAACTGACCCGTCTTCTTCCCAAACGACGTAAGCGTTTAAGGGCTGATTCTGGTGGTGTGGAAAACCGGCCGGCAAATTTTCCTGGATTGATATGGGCGGTACTGACGATCTTCTTTCTGATTGTGCAATTAATACTCGCTGGCACTCCGGGAACGGGCCAATGACCTTGGGCAAAGCACAGGACGGCGACCGCAGGCAGGGCGGCACGCCCGGTCTGGACAATGCGATCCTCTGGGATCTGGAGGCGCGACACTGGACCAGCGGCGCGGACAGCGCTCGCACGGTGACTGCAACAAATGCAGTGATGATACTTCCCTATCCGCCAGGCATCCTTCAGGGCGGACAGATCCTGGAGCATATGAAGAAAAACACGGGCTGGCGAACCGTGGAAATGAAAGACCGTAGCCAAATCAGGCAAGGAGCCATTGCCGTGCTCGCCTATCGCGTATTCGCTGAAAAGTCGGGTTCACCAATCTATGAGGCGCTCTGCGCGTCCACATATTTTCTGGACAACGGTCGGTGGCTGCGGCTGTCACATCAGCAAACCCCCACCACCTGACTCCAGCAGGATAAATCTTCACCTTGGGGCGAAACCTCTAACGAACTTATTGACATGTGAACCGGCCCCTGGGGTCTGGATTCAGAACCAGAACTTGACCACTACAGCCGATGCCCAAGCGGACAGTACAACTTTCGAGTGTCCCAGGCTAACCTGCGTCAGTGCAACGGAGCGGAGAAGATGAGTACATGGCTTCGTGCCTGCCGAATCTCCGGCGGCACTCATTTCCGAGCAAAATAGAAGCGCGTGAAGCGTGCGGTTCTTGAAACGGGCTGCATTGCCCAGCGTCTCCTATTCTCGGAATGTCCAGGAAAGGACATTCTAATGACGCCTGAACAAACCAATGTCACCGAGAAGATGACCTCGGTCAAAGCAATTTGTGACAAAGCGCCTGCCGGTCCCAGAAAGGATCGGGCGCTGGAACACTACCAGGCTGCCGAGAAAGCGCACGCGGCGAAGAACTACGACGAGACGAACCGGGAACTCGACGCGGCTGCAGAAGAGATTATCTGACTGATCTCGTCTTATTACTGACTTATCTCGTCTTAGAAGAAAATCAGGCCGCCCAAGTTTAGCGAAGGGCGGCCTTCTTCATTTCAGAAGTGGGTCGGTCTGATCCAGATATGCCGGATCGAAACCCGAAAAGCCCACCAATCCGTCATAATTGTCGAACGTCACGCGGCCGTCCTGAAAGGTCAGCAGACCGCTTTCGCGAAGCTTCCGCAAAACACGGTTCACATGGACAGCACTTAGGCCGAGTGCATCAGCAAGATGATACTGTGTCAATGGGCAGGCGTACCCTTCCTTGCTCCCCATTCCGACCAACTTCAGCCTTGCCCCCAGTTCCAGAAGAAAATGCGCCATGCGCGCATCCGCGGACCGCCGACCAACTCCAACGAGATGCTCGACCACCATGGCTTCGTCCCGTGATGCTGCCCAAAGAAAGGCTGCCGCCAGGCGAGGGGTTTTCGTGAATGCATCCAGAAGGTCGTCCGCCAGAACCTCCACCGCCTGAATGTCCGTGACCGGCTCGAAACTGTGGTCGGAGGTGCGCAACAGCACGCTGCGCAATCCAAGAAAGTCCCCTGGTATCTGGAAGTCCACAATCTGGCGGGTTCCGTCCGGCTGAAGCTTGTAGGAACAAACCCAGCCGGCGGCCAGAATGTAAGCGGCCTGATCAGACTGCCCCTGATGCACGAGATCACGCCCCGCCGTGAAGGACCGGCGGCGCAGATGCAAACGCTTCAAAACATCCAATTCGTCGTCAGACAAGGCGACGAAGACTTGCAGCTTCCGTGTCAGCGGGCTTTCTAAGATATCCGTCATAAGGGCCTCTCAAGCCGGAAAAGCTCCAGACGCAATCGTGCAGAGACTGCTTTCGGTTAGCCCAGCTTAGCCTTTTTTCTGCGAAGATGCTTGTGATAAGCGAGGCCGCCCGGTCGCGCGTAACTCTAAGCGTTACCTGGAAGGAAACCACAAAATGCTTAGCGAGAAGGACTTCCCGGGAGTGGCCGCCCTCTCGATCTGCGAAGCACTGCTGCTGGCTATGAACGATAACAAAGTCCTGCCTGAACACGAGATCGTGGGTATCCTGCGCGATGCGGCAAAGACACATGAGAACGCGGCTGGCACTGACAACGAGATAGAGGCGCACCTGGCCGTGGCGGCTCTGATCAACCGGATCATTGCTGGCGGGAACTCCGTTCGGAGGCCGCCGGGATGACATGCTCAATTGCACCCGGTTGGACATTGCCTATGCCGTTTTCGTCCAACTCGTACAAGGCACAGGGCCAACAGCCCGGTCATCAAGACATGCCAGTTGGCACATGCCACCAAGACGGCAGCGTCCAAACTGACATGTTGAAAGCCGGATCTGCCTCGACCGCGCGGCAAGCGCGGGTCCAGCCAGGACCCTTGCCCGTCACGGGTGGGGCACCCGGCGCGGGATACCCCTCCGGTGTAACCGGTCCGAGACAGGAAGAGGCGCAGCTGACCGCATCAGACTGGACACGAACCCTGATGAAGTACCGGCAGCCAATCCCCTCCCGCAGCATTTTCGAACTGACGGTCACGCTCGTGCCTTTCGTGGCAATATGGGCGGTTGCCTGGTGGGTGCTCTCGATCAGCACCGTGTTGGCACTGGCTCTCGCGTTGGCGAATGCAGCCTTCCTGCTCCGGCTGTTCATAATCCAGCACGACTGCGGACATGGTTCCCTGTTCCGCGACCGGCGTCTGTGCGATTGGATCGGTCGCGTGATCGGCGTTATCACGCTGACACCCTACGACGTCTGGCGCAAGACCCACGCGATCCACCACGCCACGAGCGGAAACCTGGACCGGCGGGGCATCGGAGACCTGCCGGTGCTGACAGTCAGAGAGTACCGCGGGAAGGGATGGCCCGGCCGTACGCTTTACCGCCTGTTACGCCATCCGGTTTTCCTGTTCGGGGTGGTGCCGTTTTACACGTTCTTTCTGCACAACCGGCTGCCCGTCCATCTGATGCGGTCCGGCTGGCGCTACTGGTTGAGTGCGATGGCGACAAACGCTGCCATAGGCCTCACTCTGACAGTGATTGTCTTGCTGGGCGGGTGGGAAGTACTGCTGTTCGTCTTCCTGCCGACGATGCTTCTGGCCGCAATAGCCGGCATGTGGTTTTTCTACATGCAGCATCAGTTTGAGAAAACCAGCTGGCGGCACGAGGAAGACTGGAACATCCGGGACGCGTCCCTTCACGGCAGTTCGCACTACGCTCTGCCCGGCATCCTGCGCTGGATCACCGGGAACATCGGAGTCCACCATGTGCATCATCTGGCCAGCCGCATCCCCTTTTACCGTTTGCACGACGTAGTCAAGGATCACGACGCCCTGGCGCAGACCAGACGCATTACGCTTTGGGAAAGCTTCCGCTGCGCGCGACTGCACCTTTGGGATGAGAAAAGCCGCAGATTGCTATCGTTTGCAGAGGCCCGGGCACTTCCCGTCTGAGCCTTGCGAAATATTGCCACTGGTCAGTGAATTGGTGCGTTGGATAGGAAACTGGGGGCACCTAAATAGGCCATTTGTCGCTCCACGGACGGCCACGTCTGTGCCAGTTGGGTTTCTTTCTGAGCCAGTATTGTCGGGACAATTGGGCTGATTATTCAGTTGTCGCTCTAATCAGGAAGGTGGATGCTGCGACCGCCATATCGTCAGCGGCAAAGGTATGAATGAAGGAGGGCGGACTGATTGATCTCATCGCCGACTACGAACCCTATCTTGCGCTCGCAGTTGTCGTCCTTCTGTTCGCAGCATTTCTTTCCGAGCGCTTCGAACCGGACGTAACCGCTGCGGGGGCCGCCGCGCTGTTTGTCGTCTTGGGGTTTGTCCCCACGAATGAAGTTCTGGCAGCGTTTTCGAACCCTGCACCCATAACGATCGCCGCGATGTTCGTAATCAGCGGCGCGCTGGTCCGAACCGGGCTTCTCGACGCACTTGCGAACAAGGTTGTCGCCGCAGGGAGCAAGCGCCCGGTCGCCGGTATAGCGGCGTTTCTCATCGCGACGCTAGTCGCCTCGGGTCTGATTAACAACACGCCGGTCGTCATCGTCCTCATACCGGTGGCCATTCGTTTGGCGCAGAGCCTGGGCTTTGCTGCGACACGCCTGTTGATTCCGCTATCCTACATGTCCGTCCTGGGCGGGACGTGTACTCTGATCGGCACGTCGACCAACCTTCTGGTGGACGGCGTTTCCCAGGCGTCTGGCTTGGAACCGTTTTCAATTTTCGAGATCACACCGGTCGGTCTGGTGGCCGCGGCCACAGGCGGTGTGGCGCTCCTCCTGCTTGGACCTGTCCTGCTGCCGGACCGAAAGGATATTGCGGAACAGGGCGGCGACGATGAAGCGACTTTTTTGACCGAGGTACGCCCGCGAGAGGACTACCCGAATATTGGTCGAACGATTCATGAAATCGCCGCCCTCAGCCGAAGAGGTGTTGAAATCGTCGGCATCCGTGCGCGTTCTGGAGTCAAGAGAGAGGGATTGAGTGAACACATACTCGAACCGGGCGACAGGATCATTGCCAAGGTTGCGACATCAGAACTGCTCACCCTCAGGAAACTTGAAGGGATCGAAGTCGGGTTGCGCCAAGGGCCAGCGGCCGAAAACACCTCGGAGCTAGTCGTCGCCGAAGCTATCGTGACGCTTTCACGCCGAAGCCGCGGAGTGCGCATTGCCCAGCTTGCCATGGGGCACCGATACGGCATGCGTGTTCTTGGCGCCCACCGACATGGGGAAGTGCTTGGACCCGACCTGTCGACGGCGCTTTTGCGCCCCGCCGATACACTGCTTTTGGAAGGAACGCCTGAAGGCTTTGCCCGAATGACCGAGGCGGGCGATCTTGCCGCGATCACGGATGCCGGGGGGCGCGCCTTCCGCCGCGGGAAAGCGCCGCTAGCTCTGTTCGCGCTTTTCGCGGTTGTGGCGCTCGCCGCAGCCGGGTTCGCCGAGATCAGCGTGCTTGCCCTTGTCGCGGTCGCTGCCATCCTCGTGCTTCGGTGCATCGACAGCGGCGAAGCCTGGGCGTCCATCGACGCCAGCGTCCTTGTGCTGATCTTTTCCATGCTAATCGTCGGCAGCGGTATGCAGAATGCAGGAGCAGTCAACCTGATCGTGGAGACATTGGTGCCGACTCTCGTAGAGTTGCCCCTAATTGTCACGCTCGCTGTGATCTACATACTGTCTTCGGTGCTCACCGAGGCGGTTACCAACAACGCCGTAGCCGTCGTTGTTACACCTCTCGCGATCGGTGTTGCGGAACAGCTCGGTGTCGACGCCAGGCCGTTCGTCGTCGCTGTAATGTTTGGCGCAAGTGCAAGTTTCGCCACTCCGGTCGGCTATCAGACCAACACATTGGTATATGGCGCTGGGAACTACAAGTTTTCCGACTTCCTCAGGATCGGCGTTCCGATGAATCTTATCGTCGGCGCAGCCGTGGTTGGGGTGATCCCGGTATTCTTCCCATTCTAGGGTACCCGGTCTTGTTCTGCGGTGCTTGTGGCGCTTTTTGTGCGCGCTGCGTGAATTGTCAGCAGGAGCAGCATGAGGATCCCGGCCGTTGCGGCAATAGCTGATCCTGAGAGAATTCCAAGCTTTGCGGCGTTCAGCGTCGCCGGATCGAAGGCCAAGCCCGCTATGAACAGCGACATCGTGAAACCGATACCAGTGAGAAACGAGCCGGCCAGAATTAACGGCCCCGACAAGCCCGGCGCTAACACTGCCAGGCCTGATCGGACAGCTAGCCAGCTGAACCCGAAGACGCCGATCGGTTTTCCTAGCACCAGACCGACAATTATCGCCAAGGAGACCGGTTGTTCGAAATCGGCACCCTGAACCGTGATGCCGGCATTTGCCAGCGCGAAAATCGGCATGATTGCAAAGCCGACCCAAGGGTGCAGCATTGTCTCGAGCCGTTCGACTGGCGAGAGTGCCTCCGTGACCGCTCTGCTTGCTTGACGCAGGTTATGGCGGGTTGCGGTATCTCCCTGCTGCCGATCGCCGGCCGGAACGGCGCGTAGGCGTCCAAGGATTGCATGCAGCCGGGCATCGCTTACCCATATGCGCGTCGGCGTCATAAGGCCCAGAATGACCCCTGCGATGGTCGCATGAACGCCGGAGGCATCGATGCATAGCCAGACTGCCGCACCGAGAAGAAAATAAACCGGGACACTTCTGATCCCGACGCGCGAGGCGCCTGCGACGACACCAATTCCCAGCAGACCCAAACCGAGCGCCGACCAGTTCAACGCTTCCCCGTAACCGAAGGCGACGACGAGAATTGCGCCGACATCGTCAAAAATGGCCAGAGAAAGAAGGAACAGACGCAAGGTGGACGGGATCCGCCTTCCGAAAAGCGCCAGGCATCCAATCACGAACGCCGTATCGGTTGCCATCACGGTTCCCCAGCCGTGCGCCCCGGGCTGCCCGGACATCAACAAATGATAGAGCCCGACCGGCACCACCATGCCACCCAAAGCGCCCGCGAACGGCAGGGCGGCCTGTCGCGGGTTTTGCAATTCGCCCAGTACGATCTCGCGCTTGAGCTCCAGAGAAAGCACGAAAAAGAAGAGGGTCATCAGCCCGTCGTTGATCCAGTGTCGCAGCGAGCGGGTGAAATCGAACGAACCGAATGTCAGGCCAATTGGGGTCTTCCAGAAGCCCAGGAAGCCTTCTTGCCAAGGCGAGTTTGCCAGCGCCACAGCCAGCAGAACAGCCAGGAATAGGAGCCCACTCGCGGCCGCTTGGATCTCTAGGAAGCGTGCGAAGGGTTTTGTTATCCTGTCGGCGGACTCTTGGGGCAGGCTTTGATGATTGTCTATCATGGGACAACTACGCCAATTCGGGTAAAAAGAGACTACGCCATTGAAGCGTGGACGCAATGACCACGTGGACCAGTGTCTTGCTATGCAGGAGCCATCCACGCAGGATATTCACCAGCAGGTTTTTCAGTTTCTGAGAAACGGACAATGCGGAAACGGTTGATTAGGCTTCACAAATTAAGGAACAGGTTAGCATCCGGCATTCATGAAGCCCCGGAGTTGGTTCTTTGTCATTTCCCCGGGAACGGCTCCGAACAATAGCTGGATCGTCACCAGAAGTCGTTTGTCAGGCTTCGGTGCTTCGGCTCTTTCCTTGAGCCAGCTGTAACTTTCCAAAGTTGAGTCCGCTTCACTCAGAATTTTGAAACCAGCGGCCAATAGATGCGTGGACATTTCCTCGGGTGTCGCGAGATGACTGATCGAAGGTTCTGAAGCCTAAGGTGCCGGATACAAAACTCACCGCCTTCTCCCTGCAAAATGTCATAAATTCTAAACCTTGCGCCGGGTTTGAGAAAACGTCGCGCCTCGGCATAGACCGTAGCCTTTTCCGGGACGTTCATAGCGACGTGAACTGGAACCGCACCATCGAAATGGTTGTCGGGAAAAGAAAGGTTTGTTGAATCACCCTGAAGGAACACGGTTTTGTCGCTCAAGTTGACCCCTTCCGAAATCTCGTTTGCCGCATCGTATAACTCTTGCGTCAAATCCATCTTCCTTGGCCGGTATCTTCGATCCGAAGACTTCCACAGCGCGAAACACGAAGGGCTGGTTCAGACGTCTGTATCAGCAAGCGCCCGGTATACGGTCATTCTTGAAATCCCTAGTTCACGCGCGATCTGGGCTTTTGCGGTGCCCTCGCTCGCCAATCGCCGGATTTCCTCATCATCTACGGATTTCCGCCGCCCCTTGTAGACACCCTTACCTTTGGCGGTGTCGATCCCAGCACGCTGACGGTCGCGGATAAACTTCAGCTCCATATCGGCGACCATACCGAGAACGGTGATGACCATGCGACCCATATCTCCGGCGGTGGTTACGTGCGGTTCAAGAACACGAAGTGATGCGCCCTTGGCGTCCAACTCATATACCAAGTTCAGCACGTCACGCGTGGAACGACCGAGGCGATCTAGGCGATGAACAACCAGCTCATCCCCTTCGCGCAGAAATTCCATCACTGTAGCCAATTGGAGTAGCCCCCTGAAAGTGGTCCACCAACTGGGATAGTTTTGTCCCGTAAATTGGAGGATCAGCGATGGCTGGGAAACGAGAAAAGCCCGAAGAGATCGTATCGAAGCT
>NZ_JBXWRL010000092.1:0-9269 GCF_059612885.1 Ruegeria sp. YKSD179
CAATCTAGTCAGCGGTGAGACCCTGTATAATTGGTCTTTTCTGTCTGAAAACGGCGAGACCGCTACATGTTCGAACGGCACGGTAACCTTGGTGAATGGCGGAATATCCAGTATTCCGAAATGTGACCGGCTATTTGTTTTGTCCGGGATAAATATGCGTGACTACGCCAGTCGCCCCCTGTTGGCAGCTTTGCGACGAGAGCGTGCACGCGGCACATCCATCGGGGCCTTGTGCTCCGGTGCATGGCTGTTGGCCGAAGCTGGCTTTCTCAATGGTCAACAAGCGGCCATTCACTGGGAATACCACGATAGCTTTATGGAGGCCTTTCCCGAAGTGAACCTCGTCCGCAGCGTTTTTGTGGCCGACGGCAAACATATCACCGCATCCGGAGGAACGGCGACTGCTGATCTGATCCTACATCTAATTGAAATGGATCATGGGCCAGATCTTTCAATCGCGGTGGCCGATCAAATGGTCTATAACGCTGTGCGGAATGCAACTGCAGAGCAACGCGTATCACTGCAGTCAAGAAATGGGATGCGAAATGCCCATCTCGCCAAGGCGATTCAAATCATGCAGCAAAGGCTTGAAGCGCCGGTTTCCCCTTCGGAGATCGCCAATCAGCTTGGTATCTCAACCCGACAGCTGGAACGCTTATTCGGAAAATACCTAAATGCATCGCCCAAACGGTACTTTATGGAAATGAGGCTGGAACGCGCCCGAAACCTGTTGCTGCAAAGCGAAGCTTCGGTAACCGAGGTGGCCATTGCGTGCGGGTTTGAAAACCCAGGCCATTTTTCTCGGGTCTACCGGGCCAATTTCGGGATCACGCCTCAGATGCAAAAAAACAAGATTGACTGATTTTTCGCGCCTCAATCCCATTGTACATAAAATACTTAACGCTGATTTCCTTTTAATGCGTTCGTCAAAGCATCACCTATCGCGTTGTTTCGAGTATTTTCGTGGGGCTTTCCGCCTTTTCCACCGCGGTTTTTCCCGCCATCTTTGGAAGTTCCGGAACTGCCCCTAGACTGGCCTTGTGGGGTCAAGGGCCCACTACCTTTACGCATACTCAACCCAATCCTTTTTCGCGGCGCGTCGACCTCAAGCACACGAACTCTAACGACCTGACCTGTTTTCACGATTTCATGTGGATCCTTTACGAACCGGTCAGCCAGTTGGCTGACATGGACCAAACCGTCCTGATGTACGCCAATGTCTACGAATGCACCAAATGCAGCGACGTTCGTTACCGTTCCTTCAAGCATCATTCCGGGCTTTAGGTCCGATATCTGTTCTATGCCTTCGGTAAAACTGGCGGTCACGAAGTCAGGCCGAGGATCCCTTCCGGGTTTTTCGAGCTCGGCAAAGATGTCGCGTATGGTCGGCAGGCCAAATGACTCATTAACGAATTGTTCTGCGTGCAATCCGCGCAGCGACCCTTCTTTGCCCATAATCTGCCGGATATCTCGGCCGCATTCCGCCACGATTTTGCTGGCAACTTCGTACGCCTCTGGATGCACCGCAGAGGCGTCAAGCGGTTCGGAACCACCCCGGATGCGCAAAAAACCCGCACATTGTTCAAACGCATGCGGCCCTAGGCGCGCGACTTGCAGCAACTCGTTTCGCGATCGGAAAGCACCGTTAACGTCACGATGATCAACGATGGCTTCAGCGAGAGCAGGACCTAACCCGGAGACATGCGATAACAATGGTGCTGAGGCGGTATTGAGGTCCACGCCGACAGCGTTGACCACATCCTCGATCACTGCTTCTAGAGATCGGGATAGGCGGTTCTGATCAACGTCATGCTGATATTGGCCCACACCTATGCTTTTGGGCTCAATCTTTACAAGTTCGGCCAGCGGGTCTTGCAAACGCCGCGCGATTGAGACCGCGCCGCGCAGCGACACGTCCAGCTCCGGGAACTCCTGCGCAGCCAGTTCTGATGCTGAATAGACCGACGCACCGGCTTCTGAGACTACAACCTTGGTTGGGCTTTTCATAGATTTGGGTAATTGCGCGAGTGTGTCGCTAACCAATCGTTCTGTCTCGCGACTGGCAGTGCCGTTGCCAATGGCGATCAGTTCTACTTCGTGACTTGAGATCAGGTTCAACAGGGCGGCTTGCGCTCCACGCAGATCGTTTTTGGGTTGAAAAGGGTAGATCGTTTCTGTCGCCAACAACTTACCGGTTGCGTCCACAACTGCGGCCTTTACACCTGTTCGAATACCCGGATCCAAACCAAGCGTTGTGTGGGCGCCGGCCGGGGGCGATAACAACAAATCTTTTAGATTTCGGGAAAAGACCTGAATCGCCTCCTCCTGAGCCCGCCCTCTTAATTCCGCCATCAGTTCGACCATCATCGACAGCGACAGTTTCACCCGCCAGGTCCATCCGGCCACTTTACGTAACCAAGTATCGCTAGGTCCGGTTCCACGGGTATCCAGATGAGCGGCAACTATGTTTTCGGCGCGGGCCGTTCCTGTTTCCGGATCAGGGGCAATATCCAGCGAAACAATCCCTTCTTTCGAGGCACGCAGCATAGCCAACGCACGATGCGAAGGAACCTTTGACCACATCTCGGAATGATCGAAGTAATCGCTGAACTTGGCACCTTCTTGTTCTTTGCCTTCGATCACTTTGGCCCACAACCGGGCCTCATGCTGCATAAAGCTTCGCAGTTCACCCAGAAGGTCAGCGTTTTCCGTCAGTTGTTCCGCGATAATATCCCGCGCCCCGTTCAGGGCATCTTTGGTCGACTCAACGACATCCGACAAAAAGTTCTGTGCAATGATTTCCGGATCCAACTCGCGATTATTCAGGATGGCATTTACCAACGGCTCCAATCCATTTTCGCGGGCAATCATTGCCTTGGTGCGCCGTTTGGGTTTGTAGGGCAGATATATATCTTCAAGCTGAGCCTTGGTTTCTGCTTGGGCAATAGAACGCGCCAATGAATCGGTTAACTTGCCTTGATCCTTGATTGCACTCAGAATCGTATCGCGGCGCGCCTCGAGTTCTCGCAGATAGACCAGACGCTCCGCCAATATGCGCAGCTGCGTGTCGTTCAGACCACCTGTAATCTCTTTGCGATAGCGGGCAACAAAGGGTACCGTGGAACCTTCATCCAAAAGACGAACGGCGGCAAACACCTGTTCCGGACGCGCATTGATTTCAGTAGCGATAGTTTGGGCGATAAGATCCAAAACACTCTCCTAGGATGATGTTGGAGAACCGTCTTAGCCAGCCTCACGAATGAGGGGAAGTAAAAATTGCTTTTGCGTTGAAGGGGGCTGATGAGAACGGAAACCCAAAGTCCTTTACAGCGCTGGATGGTGGTAATCGCCACAATTTTTTTCCCTTCCCAAACTGCCGCCAGCGGTGACATGAAGGTCGGCACCGGCTTGACAATTGCCGTCAATTTCTTGGGCCACATGGTGCCCAGGTTGCCCTCGGGTCGTCCAGGGCTGGAGCGCGGTTTGAAATTTCGTTTTCCATCGAAGGACATGTTCAGTGCGCGAAAGCATACATACTAAGCTTAGTTGCGCTTCCTGAACCCGTGTCAATTTGCGCAACGCAAACCGATTGATCCCGAGGCAATCCTCATTTATGGGATGCCTGTCAAATCAGAGTCTCCCGTTGGGCCAATGGTCCAGTTACGGCTCGGTGCCGGGTGTAAGATGGCACAAACTCTTGGATAGCACGCTCCGAAAGGCTGAAAAAAGGTTAGGGAATATGGCAGAAAAATCGAACTTCGACATATTGTATACCATTGTAGACGAAGCGCCCGAACTGGCAAGCGCATCGTTTCTTCCCATCATCCGCAAGTTTGCTTCGGCCGCTGGAGTGAGTGTTGGCACCAAGGACATCTCGTTAGCTGGGCGCATATTGGCGACATTCCCAGAGAACCTGACAGACGAACAGCGTGTCAGCGACGATTTGGCATCGTTGGGCGAACTGGTAAAAACGCCGGATGCCAATGTGATCAAATTGCCGAACATCTCTGCCTCTGTCCCCCAATTGGTCGCTGCTATCGAAGAGCTTCAATCGCAAGGCTACAACATCCCCAACTATCCCGAAGAGCCTTCGACGGATGAAGAAAAGGCGATCCGCACAAGATACGACACCATTAAGGGCTCGGCAGTGAACCCGGTTCTTCGTGAAGGCAACAGCGATCGCCGCGCTGCTCGGGCGGTGAAGAATTATGCTCAGAAAAACCCTCATTCGATGGGAGAGTGGAGCGCTGACAGCAAGACTAAGGTCTCATCAATGTCCAACAATGATTTCTATGCAAACGAGAAATCAGCAACGATTTCCGCCGCCCAAGCAGGCGACGCAAAAATCGAGTTTGTCGGCAAAGATGGAAGTGTAACCGTATTGAAAGACTCTTGGCCTTTGGCCGATGGCACCGTAGCTGACGCCACATTCATGTCGGTCAAGGCACTTTCCGCATTCCTGGCGGAAGCAATCGAGGACACAAAGCGCGACGGCACTATGTTCTCGCTGCATATGAAGGCCACGATGATGAAGGTCAGTGACCCAATTATCTTTGGCTATGCCGTCAAAGCGTGGTTAGCCCCAGTATTCGAGAAATTCGGTGCCGAATTGGAAACTCTTGGAGTGAACCCAAATTCGGGCCTTGGCGATCTTTTGGATCGCATAAAGGGCAACGCCGATATTCTGGCGGCTATCGATGCGATTAAAGCGGATCGTCCTTCGATGTATATGGTTGATTCAGACCGCGGTATTACCAATCTGCACGTTCCGTCTGACGTTATCATCGACGCCTCAATGCCTGCGGTTATCCGCGCCGGAGGTAAAGGTTGGGATGAAAGCGGCGCAAAAGGGGACACCAACTGCGTCATCCCTGACCGCTGCTATGCGCCGGTTTATGACGAAACCATTAAGTTCTTTAAAGCCAACGGCGCGCTAAACCCCGCGACTGCCGGGGCTGTTGCCAACGTAGGTTTGATGGCGCAGAAAGCCGAAGAATACGGCTCGCATCCGACTACATTCCAAGCTCCTGCCGACGGCACCATCCGTATTGTTCTGGAAAATGGAGAGACTTTGCATTCGCATGAGGTTGAACAGGGTGACATCTGGCGTTCCTGCACAGTGAAAAAAGCGCCGATCGAAAACTGGATCCAGCTTGCGATGGATCGGCAGCGTCTTACCGGATCCGAAGCGATCTTCTGGCTGGATGCTAATCGCGCCCATGACGCTGAGCTTATCAAATACGTCAATCCGGCGCTTGATGCCACGGGCGTTGCAGACAAATTTCAGATAATGGCCCCACGCGAAGCGACCAAACAATCACTGGAGACTATAACCGCTGGCAAGGACTCGATTGCTATCACCGGGAATGTGCTGCGTGATTATTTGACTGACCTTTTCCCAATTCTAGAACTGGGAACCTCTGCCAAAATGCTATCGATCGTTAAACTGATGAACGGTGGCGGCCTGTTTGAAACCGGGGCAGGGGGCTCGGCCCCAAAACACGTGCAGCAGCTGGTCGAGGAAAACCACCTTCGCTGGGACTCGATGGGCGAGTTCTGCGCGTTGGGGGAGTCGCTGAACTTCCTGGCCGACAGCAAAGGTAACGCCAAAGCAGGTGTTCTGGGCACGGCAGCCGAAGCAGCAACGCAGGGTATTCTTGATAATAACAATTCGCCCAGTCGCAAGGTGGGTCAGCCCGATAATCGGGACAGCCACTATTGGTTTGCCCGCTATTGGGCAGAGGCTCTTTCAAAACAAACAGAAGATGCCGAGTTGGCCGCCGAATTCGCACCGATTGCACAACAACTAGCCGACAGCGAAGAGCAAATCCTTTCAGAGCTTGCAGCCGCGCAAGGGGTTGCCGCCGATTTGGGAGGTTACTACCATACTGACCCAGCAAAGGCGGCAGCGGTTATGCGTCCGAGCGCAACCTTGAACGCAATTATTGGGTGAAACCTGAAACTCGAAAAATTGGATCACCCGCGCTGAGCGACAAAAGCCGACCCTTAACGGTCGGCTTTTTTACTCAAACTGGAGAAAAGAGCCTGTTCCCATTGCAACACCTTTTTTGAGTGCGTGGTGGAGCAACTGCCCGCAGTTATCTTCCAGCAAGCCTTACAAAAAACAATACACCTTAGAACTGGGTTGTCCCTAAGTGAGCTGGTTATTGCATAGATAAATCTCTCGCTTCAGCAATAATATTCGCAACTAGCCATCGGAAACGGAACAAATTGTAGCGCGAAGTTTTCAGTTTTTTGAAACTGCTGGGTTTGGGAACTTTTTTGGATCCCTTCAAAAAAGGGGCCGGTCCTAAGACCAGCCCAGAAAGCATCCGTAAACCGAGGGATCAGTTCGATGCTGCATTCAATTTTTGGTTCTGTTCGCGCAACGTATCCGAGATGATAGCGTACCATTCTCCAGACTCGCGCATTTCGACCAAGCCCTTGTTCATCATCGCAATATATTGACGCGCGTAGGGGTTGGAGCGATGGGCGAGAAAGCTCATCGAAGACAATGTAGATACAAAGGGGTTTTCGGCTATATCCGCCGATGACAAACCCATTTCATTCATCGTTGCCGCGAACAGTTCAACTTCAAACGCAGCTATATCCGCTGTCCCAGTCAAAACTGCATCAAGGCATTCCCGCGCGGTCTTTGGTTTAACCATAGTGACATTGGAATCATTTAGACCAACTTCTTCGAGAACAACCATGCTCCACCCCTCCATACGACAGATCGTGGCACCTTTGAATTCTTCGAAGGTTGTCGCACCAGCATAAGCGCTTTCAGGCAAAGTGAAAAAGCCGCCAACAACATCATACACAGGTACCGACGCAACGAATTGTGTACACCGTGCCTCAGTTTCCAGAGACCATTCATACGAGCGATTTGTGCAATCAGGGATTGTCCAAGCGATCGAAATGTCAAACGCATTCAGAGGAAGCAAAGTCTGAAGGTGCGCGCTCCAATCATCCACAAAGCTTACCGAGAATTCACGATTGTTGCCGCCACGCTGAAGGCTGGTCGTGGCAAGCCGGGTCATGAACCCACCGCCATTCAAGGTTTCGTCTGTAAATGGCGCCCAGCCGTTGCCAGTAACCATTTTGATTGGCGGTTCATAGACATTCGAGCGCTTAACACTTGCTGCACGCTGTTCTTCTGCCGCAATCAAATCCTGAGCGCTTTGTCCATTTGGCAGGCTTCCGTCTTCACAAGGCAGTGCCAAAACCAAACCAGGCTCCAAGTTTCCCGGATTGGTGATTACGTTACGGTTCGCGTTAAAGATTGGCTGATAATTCGATGTGCCATATGCAGCAATCGCGATTGTGGCCATCGTATCGCCGTCAGTCACAGTATAATTCGTACAAGCCTCTTGAGCAGCGGCAGCACCCGCGCCTAGCGCAGTGAACGCAGATGCCAAACGCATTGCTTTCTTGAGGTTCTCGTTAAACATTTCCACTTCCTCCAGACTTTGGTTTTATTAGGCCGTTTGGAGCCCTAGCCATTTTCCATTTGATAGCGCAGAGCGGTCGACACGATGTCGCGCCACTCACCCGATTGCTGCATAATCGCCAGTCCTTGATTGAGTGTCTCAAGCACTGCTTCCCCGTCAGGATTGTCTTTGTGTGTCATGACGTTGAGTGACTTGATCGCAGCAAGATTTGGGTTTTCGATAATCTGATGCTCATAACCCAGACGGCTGATGGCCTCGGCCGCCAGATGAGCCTCAACAGCGACAATATCTGCCTCGCCCTGCATGACAGCATGAAAACAATCATCGGGTGAGACCGGGCGTAAAAGGGTGATGACCGGCTCATATAGGCTTACGGCATCCATATGCGACAAAGACCACCCCTCGGGGCGGCAGATAGTTGCACCTGCAAAATCAGCGTAAGTAAGAGTTTGTTCAAAACCAGAGCCTTCGCGCGCGAAGAATGTATCAACTACCTCATAAAACGGATTCGAGAAGTTGTAGGTTTCGCAACGGTTGCGATCGCTTTCTGACAAAGCTTCAGCTTCTTCGCAATTTGGTCGCGACCACGGGAATGTGGCGTCAAACGCCAATGTCGGCATCAGCAAATCCAAGTGCGAAGACCAGTCATTGACAAACTGTATCTTGTAGCCCTGTTCCGGAGCAGCGCGCAAAAAGGCCGTTTCAACAAGGTTCGTATAAAGGCCGCGATGCGGCAAAGCTTCGTCGGTGAACGGGGCATAGTTGCCACCGGTGATCAGCAGCAGTTGTCGATCCCGAATTTCTGATTTCTCTTCGCCTTGAGATTTGCGGATCAGGGCGGCTGCTTCTGTTCGCGCTTCCTCAATTTCCTCACGCGCCGAAATTCGAGCCTCTACAACAGCTCGCTCGTTGGCCTTCCTAGCTTCGGATTTGGCTGCGGCAACTTGGGCCTCAGCATCAGCAACGGCTTTCTGAGCCCGCTCTTCCGCCGCTTCTACCAGTTCGGCGGCCATCTCGACTGCCATGCGCTCTGCCTCGGTTTCGGGCTGAGTAACGGCGCGTCCAATATCGTCCAGGCAAGGCATGACCAGTTTGTCGCCGACGCGTATGATATTTGGGTTGGACCCGATAACATTTCTGTTCGCGTTATAGATGAAACTATAATCTTCGGTGGCGTAAACCTGTATCGCCAGTTCCCGAAGGCTATCCCCACGTCGGATTTCGTAGGTCGCGCATGCTTCCTGCGCCGATGCGGAACCTGCTAAGACTGCAAAAGCCAAGCCGGAAATGATTAGATGATTTCTCATGAGTGCTGAACTGCCTTAATTAGGTTCCTGCCGGTTTAACGACGGCAATAGCGATATTGTCCTGGCCAGGGTCATTTTTGGATTTAAGTTCCTGCAACAAGGTATCCGCGATATCGCGCGCAGGTGACTGCGCGTGAACGCGCAAGAGCCCCTCAATTTCGGGGTCACTGAGGAATTGCAAGCCATCACTACCTAGGACGAGAAGGTCCGAGGCGACCAAATTTAACGCCTTTTCAGGACAATCCACTTGGCGGATTTCCCCGCCCATAATAACGGAGGTTAGTTGGTTCCGGTCCGGGTGCGCGCGCGCCTCTTCGGAGGAAAGTGTGCCCTCCGCAACCTTTGCGTCGATCGCTGGAGCCATGGAATGGTCTTCGTTGATCTGAGTCAGACGGTCATCTCGGAAAAGGTAGAGAGGGCTGTCGCCGATGGAAATCCAAAAGACACGCTGCTCAAGCATTAGAATGCCCAGCAATGTAGAGCCCAATTTGACGCGATGTTCATCGCC
>NZ_JBXWRL010000093.1:0-9219 GCF_059612885.1 Ruegeria sp. YKSD179
GTTTCGCAAGTGCCCCCCTGCAACAACCACCTCAATCGTAGGATGGCCGGATAATATTACTGCAATGTTGAGGTTGTTCGTCACCACAAGCAATCCGGTGTGATTGAACAGTTCGGCAGCGATTGCTTCTGTTGTTGTCCCTATATTCAAGAACAGCGAGCAGTCATTGGGAATATGCTTCACGCAGTTACGCGCAATATCAACTTTGGGCGCTTGGTTTAATTTTCTACGCTCGGCGTATCCAATGTTAACGGTGTTTGAAGGCAATACTGCACCGCCGTGCACACGTTCCAATTCCCCGGACTCTGCCAACTCTGTCAAATCGCGGCGAATTGTCTGCGGAGTTACGCCAAAATATGAAACCAGTCCTTCAACGGTTACCTTGCCTTCACGACGGGCAATATTGATGATTTCGGGTTTTCTAAGTGTTTGCACCATCGCTCGCGCCTGAAAAGCCAGTTTCAAGAAGATAGTGTCAAATGAAATGGAATCGCAAACGATGATGTTCGTTTAACGTTAGAAATTGCCAAAATGCTAAATATTCTCGGGTTCGCTTAGATGATTTCCTCATTTATTTCAGATGTTTCTACAAAAAGAGCATAAACGAAAATATTTTTCTTCTATTTGGGCGCGTTTTTTGACATTTACCAGTGGCCCGCTAGTGCAAAGCGTAGGAGCCACAAGATGTCACAAACCTATGACCTTCTCGTAATCGGTGGTGGAATCAATGGCTGCGGCATTGCCCGAGACGCCGCAGGGCGCGGGCTAAGTGTCTGCCTGGTCGAAATGAACGATATTGGCTCTGCGACCTCGGCTTCTTCGACCAAGCTGTTTCACGGTGGACTGAGATATCTTGAGTATTTTGAGTTTCGTCTAGTCCGCGAATCTTTGATTGAGCGAGAAACCCTTTTGCAGGCGATGCCCCATATCTCGTGGCCGATGCGCTTTGTTTTGCCCTACCATCACAGTATGCGCTTTGACTCAACCACGCCTACATCGCGGCTGCTGAGTTTTGTCATGCCGTGGATGAAAGGTCGCCGCCCTGCATGGCTAATTCGACTAGGTTTGTTTATGTACGACCATTTGGGCGGTCGAAAAATACTTCCGGGTACAACCAGTCTTGATTTGACTTCCGGCCCGGAAGGAAAACCCCTTAAGCCGCATTTTGAACAAGCGTTTGAATATTCAGATTGTTGGGTAGAAGATTCTCGGTTGGTGGTCCTGAACGCGCGGGATGCGGAACAACGCGGAGCGGAAATACTGCCGAGGGAAAAATGTATCTCTGCCGATGTTGTTGATGGAGTTTGGCATGTGCAAACCGAAAATAAGGAGACCGGAGAGGTCACCGAACTATCCGCAAGAATGGTTGTAAACGCGGCAGGGCCCTGGGTTGGGGACGTGTTACGCGGGACATTAAAAACCAATACTCAAGATGGCGTTCGCCTGGTTCGCGGTAGCCACATAGTAACGAGGCGCTTGTTCGACCATGATAAGTGTTACTTCTTTCAAGGAACCGACGGCCGAATAATTTTCGCAATTCCATACGAAACTGACTTCACCCTGATTGGAACAACTGACGCGGATCACAATGACGCTTCGATCAAACCGGAATGCACTCCGGAAGAGCGTGACTATCTGATTGGCTTTATAAACCAGTATCTTGCCGATCCAATCAAAGTTGATGACGTGGTTTGGACATATTCGGGAGTTCGCCCGCTCTTCGATGACGGTGCAGGCAGCGCGACGGCAGCTACCCGGGATTACGTGCTAAAGGTCGACCTTAGTCGGGGTGCACCTGCGCTGAACGTTTTTGGCGGTAAGATCACGACCTATCGGCGTCTTGCAGAAAGCGCGATGGAAGAGATTGCATCTCAGATACCAGATATTCCCGGACCATGGACGGCAGGTGTTCCATTGCCGGGAGGAGATTTCCCCGTCGACGACGTGTCTAAGTTGATAACGCAGCTTCGCGAAAAATTCTCATTTCTCGATGAGCGATGGGCCACTCGCATGGTTAAAGCCTACGGAACCGAAGCTATGGAGATACTTGAAGATAGCTCAGACATAGTGGACCTAGGCCGGAACTTTGGGGCAACGCTGACCGAACGGGAAGTCAACTGGTTGATTACTAATGAGTATGTTCGAGAAGTCGACGATATTTTATGGCGGCGCAGTAAGTTGGGCCTTCGCATGTCGAAAGCGCAAATTGCAGATTTGGGGTCGTGGTTGAAGACGACATTGAACGAAACGGCCTGACTGAAAGTTTCAGTGTTTCGGCGGACAGAGCACCTTGTTTGATCTGTCCGCACTTCCCGAAAACTGGTTTTGATCAATCAGCGTGCAGAATCCATTGCACAAGCCGTATCCAGCATACGGTTTGAAAATCCCCACTCGTTGTCATACCAGCTGAGAACACGCATCATCCCGCCATCGGTCAATCGAGTTTGGTCGATCGCAAAGATCGACGAATGCGAGTCGTGATTGAAATCGCTGGACACCAAAGGTTCATCGGTTACCGCTAGGACGTCCGCCATCTCTCCACCCGCAGCATTTCGAATGGCATCATTTACTTCGTCAACCGTCGCGCTGCGTTTGGGCATAAAACACAAATCTACTGCTGATACATTCGGTGTTGGAACCCTAATGGCGGAACCATCCAGCCGCCCTTTTAGCTGCGGTAGAACTTCCCCGACAGCTCGGGCAGCTCCAGTCGAAGTGGGGATCATAGACATAGCAGCTGCGCGAGCGCGGTACAGGTCTTTGTGAATGGTGTCCAAGGTCGGCTGATCACCAGTGTAGGAATGGATCGTCGTCATATATCCGGTTTCAATTCCGAACACGTCGTCCAACACTTTGGCGACCGGAGACAAACAATTGGTCGTGCAGCTTGCATTAGACACGACGACATCGTCACCAGTCAGGCTTTTGTGATTTACGCCAAACACTATGGTCTTGTCTGCGCCACTGGCTGGCGCGGAAACCAGAACCTTTTTTGAACCGTTCTCCAGATGTTTCGCTGCGGCTTCTCTTTTCGTGAATATGCCAGTGCATTCCAGCGCCACGTCGACATCGTCCCATTCAAGCTTTGAAGGGTCGCGTTCCGCGCTTACACGAATCTCACGCCCGCCAACCAGCATGGTGTTTCCGTCTACACGAATGTCTGCATTTAGACGGCCATGAACACTATCGTATTTCAACAAGTGTGCGTTCGTTTCAACTGGCCCAAGATCGTTAACGGCAACGACCGCAACATCGTTGCGCCCAGCCTCTACCAGAGCCCGCAATACACATCGGCCAATACGTCCAAATCCATTAATGGCAACCTTTACGGTCATTTTTGCCTCCTTGGCGAAATTCCCAGCAGAATACAGTTGGAATCGTCGCTGCAGCATAGAGTGCCTGCGATACCCAAATTTTGTTATCGCTAACAACCACGAATCCAACTGGATTGTCAACAAAACCGAACTGTAAAAATTCTGAAGGTGGCACCAAGCGATCGATATTTGCGTTTGGCTGTGAAGGTTTTGAAAAATCTCCTACGATCGTTCTTCAGCGAATGAGAATGGCGCGAAAGTCGTTAACATTTGTTCCAGTTGGTCCCGGCGAAAACAAATCTCCGATAGCCTCAAACGCAGAGAACGCGTCATTTGCCGCCAGATCCGCGGCGGGGTTTCGCCCTGCAGCGCGCATTCGGGCACAGCTGGTCCCGTCAACGAATGCTCCGGCGTTATCCTCTGAACCGTCGATGCCATCTGTGTCCGCGGCCAAGGCGGAAATTCCTTCAATTCCGTCTAACTCCTGCGCAAGCGCCAACAGAAATTCTGTGTTGCGTCCACCCCTGCCCTTGCCGCGCAAAGTGACAGTAGTCTCGCCACCTGACAAAATAACCACGGGTTTTTGGAACGGCCTGTTCTTTTTGGCAACCTCGCGCGCAATTGCTGCGTGAACACGTGCGACATCCCGCGCTTCGCCCTCGATCGCGTCCGAAAGGATTACGGCGGGAATACCTTGGTTTTCTGCCTCTTGAGCCGCGGCATCCAAAGACAATCCTGCGGATGCAATTACTTGGACAACGTTTTGATCAAAACGAGGATCATCCGGAGCAGGTGCATCGGCTTTAACAGATTGAAGATGTTTCAGTAACCTGTCCGGAAGGCTTATGTGATGATCAGCGATTAAACCCAGTGCATCCTTGCGACCGATGGAATCCGGAACTGTTGGGCCCGATGCAACCTGCGCTGGATCGTCGCCAGGAACGTCCGAAACAATCAGTGATACAACACGAGCGGGATGCGCCATTTTAGCCAGACGGCCCCCTTTGATACCGCTGACGTGTTTGCGAATGGCATTCATCACCGAAATAGGCGCCCCAGACGCTAAAAGGGCCGAGTTCAACAACTGTTCATCTTGCAGCTCGAGTCCGTCTGGTGGACAGGGTAGCAGAGAAGAGCCTCCTCCACAGATCAATGCGACTACCAGATCGTCTGGAGTCAGGTCAGTGAGATTTTGCATAAGGATTTGGCTGGCCTTTAAACCTGCTTGGTCTGGTACTGGGTGCGATGCCTCCAGAACTTCGATCTGCTGGCACTCCGCGCCATAACCGTAACGGGTAACGACAGCACCCGACAAAGGACCTTGCCACAATGTTTCAAATGCCTGGGCGAGCTGAGCGGCTCCTTTGCCAGCACCAATTACAATTGTGCGCCCTTTGGGCGGCGCCGGCATGTGCGCCCCGAGCGAGGTAAGTGGATCGGCGGCCTGTACTGCTGTCTGGAATAGGGAAATCAGAAAATCAGAGTCTTGCATCGTATCTCTTTATCACACGTGTTTTAGCCATCAGACCCGCTAAGGAATTTGCGGTCTGCGTTCAACATCGGAAACCATTACGACGGTGTCCAAGCGAAAGGAAAAGGCGGTGAATCGACATTCATCCCCGTGTTAGGGTCCATAGCAAGTAATCATACTTTTGCTAACCAAAAATTGTTTTGTCCGATCTCGGAACCCAGCCTGCAAGTCCTTACTGCTGCATCGGGCGCTTTAACCCGGGCTAAGAACACGTCCATGTTGCGACACAACAACGAAAACCTCGGAATGCTCAAAAAGCTTCGCTATGTCGGCCTGCAACTGCCGGGTAAGATCGTCAATTTGTGCCGCCGAGATTTGCCGCTGCGGATCGTAGTACACCATAACCGTAAAGTATCGGCCGAGTTTGGAGATAGATAAATCCACCAACGAACCCCCATCGGTTCTAAGGGATTCTCGTATCGCCCGACGAGCAGAGGCGATATACTGCGGGCTGGCTGTTACACCAGCCAACTCTCCCAACCCGGCTATGAAGTCGCGGTAATACTGAAGTGTCACAGACAAACACAGTAACAGAACAATAATTGAATCTCCAATGGGGGCGATCGGAGCCAAAACCCAATCTCTAAACGCGTGAATACCCAAAAGGCCGACTGCCGCTGAACCGGTAATCAACGCATCAAAGGCGGCGGCCTTTTGTTCAAGTTGAAGCACGTCGCTTTGCTTGCCCGACTTGATCCATGCCCTACGGTGAAACGACCAAAGAATCAAACAGGTCATTCCAACAAGCGCAAAGTAGACTAACATCGGCGCAAAAATTAACTGCCGTTGAGGCTCACCATTCAGGTATCCGACAATGTTTAGAATTGCGCTGGTCATCGCAAAAATAACAAGACCTAAAAGGGACAGGGAACGGAACGTTTTGAAAATCGCCTCGTCACTTGCGTAACCAAACGGTCTGTACTTGTCTGCTTTGCGCTGAGCATTCCGGGTCACGCGTTTACCTAGAAAAGCCGCAGTAAACCCAATAAACGAAAAAAGCCCGTCCATGAGCACAGCTTGTGAATTGGAAAGATAGGCTGCGACTATCCCAGCCATCGCCATGAATAGATTTCCCACCATTCCGATTGTAAGCGCACGGCTTTCCAAGAGCTGCGTTTCAGTTCGCGTGGGTCGGCTCATATAAGGAGATCCGTTTCTGAAAAGGGTTCCGGATCGAAAGATATAGAAATCGGGTCAACTTGTCTGGCCCCGACCTGCATAATCTGTTTTTTTGAGCTCCGGGCCAAATAACGTCTTCTTGATGAACGCAAACTTGGAATCGCTATCTTTTCACCTCGCACTGAACCTGTGTAATGGCAATCCCCGAGGATTTTGATTGTTAATCCCTTTTACCGATCGAACGCCCGACACCTTCAGGTTCAGGCAAATCGGCATGCTGTTTTGCATAGGAGGTCAACTTGTGCGCGACCTGTTCCAGCGGAAGCGAAGTCTTGCGGGAATTCAAGTCGATATGCAGCAACAGAGTCTCGACTGTTGCCGCGACTTCGCCGCGTGGCCCATGCAACTTATGAAACAGATGCAATTTCTTGCCGTCGCCATTTAGCACCTGCGTCGTCACCGTCAATCGGTCGCCAGCGAGCAATTCAGACAGGTAACAGACATGATTTTCAACCGTGAAATAGCTGTTGCCGCCAGCCACGTAATCAGCATCTGCACCTATCATTTCCATGAACCTATCTGTGGCCAATCCTGATGCTTCGACGTAATAAGCCTCATTCATGTGGCCGTTGTAATCAGTCCAACTGTGCGGGATTACACGATCAACGGTAACTGGTAGATCGGTGGCGTCTGGGTCAGGTAAAGTTGCCTCATGTGCGTTCAGCACACCACCTGCTCCGCTGCCAGATTTTTTCAACGCGCGCATCATTCCGATAAGGTTGTCATCGCGCAGCCGTTCCAGTTCGCGGATAGACATGTGGCCGGATTGCGCGTCCGATTGTTCGGCAATCAGATCTACAAGGTCATCCGACAATTCTGGCACATCCATCAGCTTGGTCCATGGCCATTCAAGCGCCGGGCCGAATTGAGCCAGGAAGTGTTTCATACCCGCTTCGCCACCGGCAACGCGATATGTTTCGAATAAGCCCATTTGTGCCCATCGTAGGCCAAAACCCATACGGATTGCTTCGTCCAATTCTTCGGTGGTACAAATCCCGTCTTTGATCAACCAAAGCCCTTCCCGCCAAACTGCTTCGAGCAGTCGATCAGCAATATGGGCGTCGATTTCCTTGCGAACAATCAATGGATACATGCCCAATGACCGCAAAACACTCGCTGCTCGTGCGCAGATGTCGCCGTCCCCTACCAATTCAACCAGTGGCAACAGATAGACCGGGTTAAATGGGTGCGCGACTACTACACGGGATCCGTGTTCGTTCAGTTCGGACGGTTTGAAACCCGAAGTTGATGATCCAATCACTGCTTCAGCAGGTGCAAGCTCATGAATTTGGGCGTGAATTTTATGCTTAAGGTCTAGCCTTTCGGGTACGCTTTCCTGAACCCAAGTGCTCCCTGCCAGTGCATCGGCCAGGGTGTCACAAAAGGTCAGCTTCCCTTCGGGAGGCAATGCTTTGTCATAAAGCGACGGCAACGCTCTGCGAGCGTTGGCCAGAACTTCACCGATCTTGCGTTCAGCCTGTGGATCAGGGTCAAAAACCGAAACATCCCAACCGTTAAGCAAAAATCGGGCGACCCAACCACCACCGATAACGCCACCGCCGACAATTGCTGCCTTTTTCGCCAAGCCGCTCATCGTGTCACCGGTGCGCGCTTTGTCAGGCCAAGTTTTTCCCGCACGTCCTGCGGCCCGACAATTCGGGCTCCCATGCTCTCGATAATTCCCTTCGCCCGTTCGACAAGCTGCCCGTTGGTCGCCAAAACTCCCTTTTCTAGAAACAAGTTATCCTCCAATCCAACGCGCACGTTGCCGCCTGCAAGCACTGCCTGCGCCGCATAAGGCATCTGATCACGCCCCAAGGAGAATGCGGACCAAACCCAGTCGTCCGGTACGTTATTGACCATCGCCATAAATGTGTTGAGGTCATTCGGCGCGCCCCAGGGAACGCCCATGCACAGCTGTACGAGGGCCGGACTATCTAGAACGCCTTCCTTCACAAGCTGTTTGGCAAACCAAAGGTGGCCAGTGTCAAAGGCTTCGATCTCAGGTTTGACCCCCAAGTCAGTCATCATCTGGCCCATCGCTCGCAACATGCCGGGTGTGTTGGTCATAACGTAATCAGCTTCGGCAAAGTTCATCGTACCGCAATCCAAAGTGCAAATTTCCGGTAGACATTCAGCGATATGCGCCATGCGCTCGGTGGCGCCAGCCATATCTGTACCGGACTCGTTCACTGGCAATGGAGACTCGGTCGGCCCAAAAACGATGTCCCCGCCCATTCCGGCCGTCAGGTTCAAAACCACGTCAACATCGGCGTCCCGGATACGTTCCGTCACCTCACGGAACATAGCAGGGTCCCGGCTGGGCGTGCCGGTTTCCGGATCACGAACGTGGCAATGCACGATCGCAGCGCCTGCCCTTGCAGCTTCTATGGCCGAGTTAGCAATCTGCTCAGGGCTACGCGGAACATGAGGAGACCTATCCTGCGTGCTGCCTGAACCCGTGACTGCACAAGTGATAAAAACATCGCGGTTCATTTCCAGAGGCATCTGGTTGCTCCTTGGCATAAGAGTTTTGGCAAAATACGCGGAATTATTCCGCGAGCTGCTGAAGACAAGTTGAAATACGCTACTTTTTTTCCTAGCAAAGTCTCGATACTTTTATCGTCAAAATATTCACATTTCTTGCCATCAATGTCGGAACAGTTTGAATTTCTGCTTTTAGAGGGTTTCTCCAACATGGTGCTAGCAAGCGCGCTAGAGCCGCTGCGTGACGTTCGGCTACGATCAACCACAGCAGACTTGGATTGGGAAGTTACGACCCTGGGTGGCGAAACAATACAAAGCTCATCCAGATTACGGGTGTCGCCTGATAGACCTTTCGACCCAGAAGTGACCAGCGGTACTCTTGTGATTACCGCCGGGTATCATGTTCGCGAGCACATCACCAGGCAAATGGTCGCGAAACTGAGAAAGGCAGCCCGCAAAGCAAAGCGCGTGATAGCCTTGGACACTGCTGCGTGGTTATTGGCTGAGGCCGGCGTCCTGGACGGACACAATGCCACGATTCACTGGCAGGAACTGGATGCATTTCAGGAGGCGTTTCCCAACGTGAGTGTCTCAAATGCGCGTTTTGTTAAGTCCGGCAATATTTTGACTTGTGGAGGTGCAAGTGCCGCGTTGGATCTTATGCTTGAGCTGATCAAAGAATTGTTCGGACCCGCCGCCGCGTTTGAC